>JAFSWY010000386.1 GCA_017444295.1 Selenomonadaceae bacterium
ATTGGCTCTTCCGCCCACACGGTTGGCAGAAGTTTCCCAGGCGAGCGTCGGGCCGCTTTGGCGCCTAGCCTCTCTGAGTCTCCAATAGGCACTGTCCACGTCCGCCACGCTTTCCTCAATGGAGTAGTTTCTCTCCAACGCCAGGCGCACGCCCTCGTCCAATGTCATGTCCACCTGCTCCGCTGAGACCGTCCCCCAGATGGTGGAAAGCATCAGTGCCACCACTGCTGCTTTTGCACGTTTTCCGCTTGATTTCATCTTGTGTCCTCCCTGCTTCTTATGCGAATGGGCTGTTGCAAAGCACTGCATACTTCCCATTCTGCTTCATCAATGATTTCCTTTTCATCACAAGTCCTTCAGGCCAATTTCCCCACCCCCAACAAGAACAACCGTGGCATAGAGCACGCTCTATGCCACAGCCATGAAACACTCGAATGTGTCACTTCCTTGTTGGGTTATGTGTGGAAAAAACCTCGGCATAATGTCCTGTATTTAGATTCTATTCTACACAATCTGTATATTTCCTGTCAATTTTACTATAAAAAATTAGTGAATCAAGCCCGTAAGGGCGTAGTGCGAAACACCGTTTCGCACGGAGTTTTATCCGGAAGATGGAAACCGGGCATGCAAAGACACGTATCCATGATATGCTGTAGAGCTGCATCGATGTCCTTAGGAACCAGGGATTAATAAGTAACTTTTATTTTCCCCTGGTTCCTTAGCTTCAGATATATCGCCTTGTAGTACGTGCAAACACATGTTATAATTTACGCCAGAGACGGAGGCTGCATATGAAGAAGAAACTCAGGATGCCCGTGGGAATCGACAATTTCAAGAAACTCCGGCAGGGCGGCTACTATTTCGTGGATAAGACGGGCTTCATCCGCGACCTGATCGACGGTCACAGCGAGGTGACACTCATCACCCGTCCCCGCCGCTTCGGCAAGACATTGTCCATGAGCATGCTCGAATATTTCTTCACCATCGAGGATGCCGAGGAGAACCGAATGCTCTTCGACGGTTGCGCTATCTCACGGAAGGCAGCTTCCTGTATCCAGAAGAATCCGGGCAGTTCCAGCGCGCCTTGTACCGAACGCTCTCCGAAGAAGAACTGCAGGAATCCTTGTCCACGCTCATGGAATACCTCTCCCGCTTCCACCATTGCCCCATCCTGCTCCTTATCGACGAGTACGATGCCCCCATGCAATTTGCATGGGACAACGGCTACTACGAGGATGCCATTGCTTTCTTCAGGAACTTCCTGAGCGCTGCCCTGAAGACAAACCCTCATCTGGACTTCGCCGTCATGACCGGCGTGCTCCGCATCGCCAAGGAGAGCATCTTCAGCTCCCTGAACAATCTCAAAGTGGCCAGCGTTGCCTCTGATGGTGCCTATGCCGATGTCATGGGCTTCACCAGACAGGAAGTCAGGCAGATGGCTGTAGATTTCGGCTGTCCGGAAAAAATCCCGGAAATCCGGCAATGGTACGACGGCTACAATTTTTCTGATGTGGAAATCTACAACCCATGGTCTGTGATCAACTACTTCGAGAACAGCTGCAATGTCGGGCTTTACTGGGTGAACACCTCTGGCAACTCCATCCTGGCAGAGTTGCTGAGACACGCAAGCACGGCACAGGTGCGGGAAATCCATGCCTTGATGGACGGAAATCCCATCTATGCGACACTTGACGAAGGAGTCATCTATGCCGAACTCCATGAAAACCTCTCTGCCCTCTACTCTGTCCTGTTGACCACAGGATACCTCACACTGGACTCCAGGCCAAATCCGTACAACGGGGATTCCCTGTGTTCCATGCGCATTCCAAACCAGGAGATCCGCATGCTCTACAAAAAAGAGATCCTGCGTCATATGGAGCGCATGGCATCACGCCCCAATCTGATGAACGAAATGCTTTCCGGCATTCTCTCCGACGAGACAAGCAAGTTCGCGGAAGGTTTTGCAACCTATCTGGAATCCATGGCAAGTTTCCATGACACGGCGAACAAGGAAACCTTCTATCACGGCCTCATGCTCGGCCTGCTGACCATGCTCATTCCCCGCTACAGGGTCGTTTCCAACCGCGAAAGCGGCTACGGAAGGTTCGACATCGCCGTCTTCCCCAAACAAAACCAATCCCCGGGCATGCTCATGGAATTCAAGGTGGCTACCACCGAGGCCGATCTTCCCGCAAAGGCAAGGGATGCCCTCACCCAGATCGATCACATGGATTACCTTGCAGAGTTCCGCGCACAGGGCGTGGAGGATATTTGGAAATACGGGGTTGCCTTCTGCGGGAAAAAGGTATGGATTGAGGCATCAACTTCTTTATAATAACTTTTTAAGTTCAATCTCAAAAACATGCACTTCTTTATAGTTTTTATGATAAAATTAAAAAGAGGTGGTTTTATGGAAAATTTTCTTGTTCAACGGAAAAAATATCTGGAACATCTGCTGAAGGCGAAGGACAAGCACATCATCAAAGTCATTACCGGCGTACGTCGATGCGGCAAATCCACGCTTCTTATGCAGTACCAGCAAATATTGCAGACTCAAGGAATAGGGGAAGAGCAAATCCTTTCCATACACCTGGACTGGATTGAGTCGGAACCCTTGCTTGAGTATCATGCACTTTACAACCACATACGAAATCATATGCAGAAGGATCGCACCACCTACGTCTTTTTGGACGAAGTACAGCTCGTACCAGATTTCCAGAAAGCCGTGTTAAGCATCTTCGAACAGGAAAATGCAGACATCTATCTCACCGGCTCCAACGCCAGTCTGCTCTCCGGGGAACTTGCCACCCTGCTTGCCGGACGTTATATAGAGCTCTCCCTTTTCCCCTTATCCTTTGCAGAATACTGTGAACTCCGCCGGGAGCCTCCATCAGATGCCTGGAAGGATTATTTCATTTGGGGAGGCTTTCCCTACCTGTCGCAAATCGCTCCCGAAGACATACGTCTGGACTACCTGTCCGGCATATATCACACGGTTCTCATGAAGGATATCATGGAGCGACGAAATATCCAAGATGCCGGCAAACTGAAAAATGTCGTCAAATTTATGCTGGATAACATCGGCAACCCCGTCTCAGCGAAAAAGATTGCCGACACCCTTACCTCCAACGGACATAAAACTTCCTCCTCCACCATCGATCAATATCTGCAGACCCTGTGCGATGCCTTCATCCTCTACCCCTGTGGCCGCTATGACGTGCAAGGCAAACAACATCTGAAGACCCTCCAGAAATACTATGCCGTTGACATGGGCTTCCACCGCCTGCTGCTCGGCAATCCGGGCCGGGATACAGGGCATATACTGGAAAACATTGTCTACCTGGAGTTGTTGCGCAGGGGATACCAAGTAAGCATAGGCAAAGTCGGCCCCCTCAAAATAGACTTCATCGCCCAACGCAGCAACAGCCGCATCTATTACCAAGTATCCATCAGCATACTAGATCCAGCCACATTTCAAAGGGAAATCCGTCCCCTGAAGCAAATATCGGACAACTACCCCAAATTCATACTAAGCCTGGATACCCTCCCTTTGGAAGAGGATGGCATCTTACAGAAAAATATAATCGAATGGCTGATGTGCGAATCCAATGCCGTTTAATGGGAAATCTCCTCCGCAAAATGCCTTCCTATCCTCGCCAGGAATCTCAGCACATCCGCCTTCATCCCCTCGGGAAATGACGTCAGGGCCGGTCCCGTCTCAAAGTTCAGCACACCTTCATAGCCGATGTTCCTCAGGCCACGGACAAAGCCATCCCAGTCCGTGGCCGACTTGTTTTCCCGCGTCTTCGTGAAGGCAAAGGGAATCTGGTGCAGATCCCTCCAGCCGTCATTGTCATGGATGTGCAGCACCTTGAGCCGCTTGCCCAGGATGGTCAGGAACTCCTCGAAATCCAGATGGATCAGGTTCCCATGCCCCGTATCGAAGCAGAACCCCAGCACCTCCGCACCGCAGCGCTCATTCATGGCGTCAATGCGGCGGGCGGCCTTCACCGCATCGCAGCAGGGGCCCTCCACCAGCCTGTCCCCCACGCTGTCATAGAGATTCTCTATGCACATGGTGATGCCGAGCTCCCTGGCGAGAGGCGCAAGCTCCCGCAGGAACTCCTCCGTCGCCTCCCACTCCCTGTCCTCGGAACCGGCATAACAGGCCAGCTTGAACCCGTGGATGACGATGTACCGGCATCCCAGGAACCTGCACACATGAAGGCTCTTGGGCGCCACATTCCGCCGCAGGTATTCGTTCAGCTGCCTGCTCCCCTTCGGCACATAGACCGGATAGGGCATGTGCATCTGCCAGACATCCAACCCGGCCTTCTCCAATGCCTCCTTATGCGGGGTGAAGAACGCCTCCAGTTCCGCCACGGATTTCTCGAAGAAATGGTTGATCCTGAACCCGTAGATACTCTTATTGGTCAGATAGCCATGGAGGCTGAAGTCCACGGCATCAAACCCGGCCTCCCGCAGCATCCTTGCTCCCCTGCCGGGAACATCGTCCTCAAGGACGTTCAGCGTCTGTACCCCAATCCCTGGCTGCATTTTCTCCCTCCATCTCCTCGATCCGCTCAAAATGAAAACTCGGCAGATACTCATCATTGAAGAACCCGACGGGATTCTTTATCCCCATGTCCTTGACCTGCTGCGCGATTTCCCGGTAATAGACATTGCAGATCAGGATGGCGCAGTCCCCCGGCAGGGCCTTGAGTTCCCTCGGTTCCTTTACCGGAAGCCCGCAGAACTCCGTCCCCCACTTCGCCCTGTCGTTGTCGCAGGTGAACAGCGGCGGATAGCTCTCCCCGTAGCACTTCATATAGGCACGGCACATGTTGCCCGCACCGAAGAGCACACGTTTCCCATGGCGTTTCAAGAGACGCTCCATCCCCACCTGCCAGGCGATATAATCGGCAACTTTCCGGGCAAATTTCAGCAGATCCGGCTTTAAGAGAGGAGACATGGCCGCAGCCGTACCGGCAAGGTTCAGGATGAGCATCCCGTCAAAGGCGATCTCCCGAAGCCCCCGGACAAGATTCAGCCAGTCCGTGCGGGGCCGTCCGCGGGATACCGCAGTAAAGGGCAGCATGGCAGTATCCCCCGTGCCGTCGCAGTCACGAAGGGTCACCGCCTTGATGCGCGGACCGAGCACCGCTGCGAAATCATGCATATTCTGCCCCAAAAGGCTGCAGACCCCCACATCCATGTGAAACCCGAAGCACCCGAACCCCGCCGCATCGTTCAGCTCGTCCACCCACCGGGCCGCCTCCCGGGGCTGGGAGCAGAGCCCCCGCACAAAGCTGCCGTTATGGATGCGGTACCGGTTTTCCAGAAGAATCGTCATGCCATACTCCCGGGCAATAGAAACGAGAGACAGGTAGCATGCGCGGTTCGCCTCCCACTTGTCCCGCTCGCCAATCCCCACCGCAAAAGGCGGCAGGACGAGAAACCTGCAGCCGGTCCTCCCCACCGCCTTCACGCACTCCTGCAGAACGTCTTTCTGTCCCGGCTTCGGCAACAGAAAATCCGCACGGGCCACAGGGAACCGAAGCCCCTGCCGCTGGAAAACGGCAGGGAAGGATGCCAGGATGTCACAGATCTCCGCCGCATGCTCCATGCTCCATTTCCAGCAGAGCATCCCCTTGTCCTTTTCCTGCAGATGCAGCTTATGGCGAATGTGACATTCCACAATCCCCCCCACATCCAGCACAATATTGTCAAAACTGCCCTTGATATCCATGAGCCCCTGCTTCGGAAACTCATAGGACACGATCCCTTCCGGGAAACATATCATTTCCATAAATTCCAGTCATCTCTCATTTCTTCGCCAGTTTCTGATTAATCAGTGCCTTGATTTTCGTCGAGCTTGTCTGCTCCGTATAGGGGAAGAACACCAGGGTCGCCCCGTGCTTCTCCAGGAATTCCTTTTCCGCCAGCCAATCATTGTTGTCTATATAGTCGCTCCCCGATAACTGGGAATCGAAATGGTACATCCGCCACGCATCCCTGGTGCCGCCATAGTTCTCCGGAATCTCCACTGCCTCGTCCACATAGCGGCAGGAACGCACCATCTCAATCCGCTCCTCAAAGGGAATGAAGGGTTCCACCTCCTTGTTTCGCCTCACCGCCGCATCCGGCACAACGCCCACAATCAAATAATCGCATTGCTCCTTCGCCCTGCGGAACATGTTGAGATGGCCGATGTGGAAGAGGTCAAACACCCCCGCGATATAGCCTACATGATACTTCCTGGCAGGCTCCCCCGAAACCTCTGCCTCCGCAGAGCCGCTGCCTTTTTGCACATAGGCTTCCCTCGGCCTCGGATAGTCCCGGTTGGGATCAAAGATGGCATAGTCCTTCACACCCATCTCCTTCAACTGGCGAAGAACGGAAAGATAATCCTTGATGCAGACCAGGACGCGATAGCTCCCGTCCGCCAACTCTCCCAGTGCCTCCGGTGAACGGATGGAAAGACCTGCCACCGCTTCTCCCCAACGCTTCCCGTTATTGTCCACAACGAACTCCACCGGATGCGCCTTCCCATACAGTGCCAGGAACTGGTCGGCATATCTGCCCGACCCGAACAAAATCAGCCTCTTCCCTTCCATTCCCTGGAAAATATCCACGAACAGCCGCTGATATTCCTCTGCCGAGAAATTCATCCGCTGACGGTTCGTATACACGGCCTGAGGGTTGTGCCAACACTTTTCATGATAAAGACGAAGCTCATCTCTCTGCAGAATCTTCCCAAAGAACTTCCCTTCCATCTTCTGCCAGCGCTCACGCTCCTTCAGCAGACCATACCTCTGAAACAAAAAATCCTTGGAGAATCCGCTACCATAAATCTGTTCCCCAAGTCCCTGAAATGCCCCAATGGTTCGCACAAGCACGGCATTGGCCGGGTAATGCTTCTCACAGAATTCCTGGTCAAAAAAGACAAATTCCCCATCCTGAAAGAAACTGTTCCATGGAACCATGTCCGGATACCCATAGCGAAGAAGTACACCCTCCCCATCATCCACGTCTTCCTTTTCTATCTCCGAGGAGCGAAGCACCAAATCACAGAAACGATCCAGTGCCTTCAGGAACTTCTCCTTGTCTTCACGCAACAATCCCTGCAAGTAGAGCAGCCCATTCTCCCCCGTCATATAGGGCATGACAAGACAATCTCCTTCCATATGGCTCTCAACCACGGGAATCCCTCTTGCCTGCAACCTCTCCATATTTGTTGCCATCTGCCGAAGATGCTCCTGCCCCTCCGAATAGGCGGCCCGCTTCTCCACCCTGCCGCCTTCATGAATCACCGTGAAGAACGCATGCTCCCTTCCCCGTTCCATGGAACTGGTCACATGAAGCACATCCGAAAACTCCCCCGACAAGGAGCACTCGACGAAATACGCATTTGCCATCTTGTGAAACATGCCATTCCGGATGATTCCATCATAAAGCTCTTTTTCCTCCAGAAAGACAGTATCCGGGGAATGATAGGTGGGAAACAGGCGGTTCATCAAGTCCTCTTTGGGCAACGTCCCCTCCGCATAGAGCAGGGTACAGTTCTCCAGATCGGGAAGGGCAGAATAGAACTTGACATGCTCCCATCCGGACACCTGCAGCATCTCCCGTATCTCTTCCTGGCTGTACATGCGCCCATAGAACATATCCTCTTTCTTCCGATAGGCTCTCCGATATCCATCCAGTCCATCGAAATTCCGCCCCGTATAGGGATCCCGGTCCCCGCAGAAATAGCGAAGGCCGAAGCGGTTATTCATCCCCAACAGGAGCCTTCCCTTCGGTTTCAACAGCTTTCGCCAAACAGAGAGCACCTTGGCAGGATTCCCATGTTTTTCAAGGGACGCAATCGAGAGGATGGCATCAAAGGAAGATGC
>JAFSWY010000387.1 GCA_017444295.1 Selenomonadaceae bacterium
CAAACGCCATCCGCCTTCAGCCCCATTGCTTCCTGAAAGCGCGCAATCGCTCCTGCCGTCTGGCTGCCGCAGACACCGTCCGCAGTCCCGGACAAGTACCCCTTCGCCATCAGGAGTTCCTGCACATGGGAAACGCCCGGTCCATGCAGTCCCAGCTTCACGACACCACCTACCGGGACCTCCTCCGTCTCAGCGGCCTCTCTTTCCTTCGCCTGCTTTTCCAGCAGCTCAAAGGTTTCCTGCCCGCAGATGCCGTCGGCCTCAAGCCCCGCTTCCCTCTGGAACTGTTCGATGGCCTTCACCGTATCCTTTCCGCAGACACCATCGGCCTCGCCCGTGAGATATCCACGGGAAATTAAGAGAAGCTGCACCCGACGCACATCATCACCACGCACCCCTTCCTTCACAAGTATCCCGCTCGCCATGGCCATTCCATAAAACGCAAGCCAGAACATGAGGATTCCCAGAACAAGTGCTGTATGTCGTCGCACAAGCAATCCCCTCCATTTCTGTTTCGATAGATAAATATTATCAGTTTTTTACTTTTCTGTCAAATTTCCCTCGTAGGAGCAGTGCTCCTATATCAGCGTTCCCAACACAGGAGGCCCTGATTTTCTCCGCACTCCTCCGAGTACGTAAACCTCCGTGCGATGGGATGCCGTTCCCCGAATCTTGATGGCATAAAAGTCATCCGTGCCATCGAGGTTATAGTCATTCACAAGAAAGGCGAAATTATCGTGGGCCTCCTCCAAGTTAGTTCTTGAGTGAAGCAGGAAGTTCCTGTAGTTGCTGCTGCCGTTGAGGATATGGATTTCGGTAGACTTGCTGTCCGTATGGTTGCGCTTGATGGCATAAATGTCGATTTTCCCGTCCCTATCATAGTCGCCCAGTGCAAAGGAAAAGATGCCATAAGAGTTTTCAAGACAGGAAGGCATTTGTAAAAGAAACTTTTGAAAGTTACTTTTTCCATCTAAAATATGAATTTCGGTGCGGTTGGAGTCCGTTTTCCTCATTTTTATAGCAAACAAGTCCGGATATCCGTCTGCATTGTAGTCGCCCAATTCAAAATGAAAGATATCATAGGACAGCTCTATTGGAACAGCAGCATGAAGGAGGAATGTGCGAAACCCTGTTTTCCCGTCCAATACATGGATTTCTGTCCTGTTGGAGTCAGTATCCTTCATCTTGATTGCATATAGATCCAGTGCACCGTCACGATTATAGTCGCCCACGGCAAAGCTGAAAACGCCATCGGAAGGTCCCAGGACAGTTCCCGTCTGCAGGAGAAAGCCCTGGAAGCGATTCTTTCCATCCAATACATGCACTTCCGTGCGTTTCGTTCCCGTATCCTTTTTCTTTATGGCGAACAGATCGCTGCATCCATCTCCATTGAAGTCAGCGCTGTGGAACTCAAAGGCATCCGTGTCCGACTCCACCGCTATAGGGATTTGAAGCTGCCACGACCCCGCGGCCTCGGCATTCCCTGCCATACACACTATGGGATAGAGAAAAAAAGAACAGAGCAACATATAAAATAACATACGATGTGTCTTGTCCATGGTCATCATTCCCCTTAAAACGCCCCCTTCAGGATGGATTGGATAAACTCCTGTCCCTTGTCTGTCACGCGAAAGGAAGGAGGCATATCCTCACGGGCCTTCACCCTTTCGATGAGCTGCTGTTCCAGCATGAAATGAAGGTCTCGCTTGAGCTGGTTCTTTTCCTCCACAGGCATCTTTTCATACTGTTTTTTTGTCCATTGAAACCCGGGCGTATTGGTGCGCTCCTGAATGTCGAATCCATCAATGAGGCGCTTCAGGATGCGAACCATGGTCTCGGAATCTGCTTTCTGCTGTTCCACGGAAACATCCTCCCTTCTTCTCTGTCTTTGGAATAGGTTCTAAATTCCAGTATAGCATAATCATCAGGAAATGCAAAAAGGCACAGCCCCCATCTCCATGATGGAGCACTGTGCCTTTCATATACTTTATGCTTTTTCCACGAGCTGGACTGCATGGCGCACGCAATCGTCACAGGAGCAAAGCACTGTCCCCGTGTCGACGCCTTTCAGTTCACGACAGATGGTCGCGCCTGATTTCTCACGAAATGCCTCGTGAAGAGCCTTTGCCCTTGCATGCATGGGCTTTCCCTCATAGTGCAGGAGTCCCAGCACCATTTCCGCGCCGCAAAGGGCCCCGCAGGTTCCGTCCATGCCTCCCATACCGGAACCGAAGGCCACACCCAGGCTCTTCAGCGTGTCCACCGGCAATTTCAATTCCTCGGCAAAGGCTGCCAGAACTGCCTGGCAACAGTTATGCCCGTTGTGCTTGAGCTCCACTGCATGCTCTACTCTGTCCATACTCTTCCTCTCCCCGTTTCGTCGAAATATCATACTAATATCCGATTGAAATCGGATGAATCCGTAGAAAAAGCTATCGCTTTTCAACGGATTCTAGTATCACTTCATGCCATGGGATCCGCCGCAGCCATGATGTCCGCAAACATGGCCTTCCCCGTGTCCATGTCCATGTCCATGTCCATGATGGTCACAGGTTGCTGACGCAGAGAACTGAAGCGTCCCTGCCAAAAGCGCCTGCACCGCCTCATCAGCATTTCCCGCAACACCCGCATAGAGCTCGATGCCCGCATCGGCAAGGGCATTCTGCGCCCCAGGCCCGATGCCTCCGCAGACGAGGGTATCCACGCCGCGTTCCTGCAGGAAGCCGGCCAATGCACCGTGGCCGTTCCCGTTCGTGTCCACGACCTCGGATCCTGCAACCTTTCCATCCGCAACGTCATAGACCTTGAACTGCTCCGTATGCCCGAAATGCTGGAAAATTTCTCCATTCTCGTAAGTGACAGCAATCTTTTTCATGTCTCCATTCCTCCTATCATCATTCCTGCCCTCGTCCATGCGCGGGCAGCCCACAGGACAGCCGCAATGGCCTGCCCGTTCCCTGCAGATATCATAGACCCCGCCGGAAATGAACAGCTTCCTTCCTTCCACCAGGCATTGTGCCAGCTTGTACCGCGCCGCCTCGTAGATCGCCTGGACTGTCGTCCTCGCCACCTGCATCTGCGCAGCGCATTCCGCCTGTGTCATGTGCTGGAAATCCATGAGACGGATGCACTCGTACTCATCCACCGTCATGGTAAGTTCCTCATCCGCCGCGTCCAACGGATGGGGCCCGAACTGACGGCAGCGCGGCATGGCACAGATGCGCCGCTTCTTGCACGGCCTCGCCATTCCAATGCCTCCTTGTAGCAGGGAACCAGGGATTAATAAAATTCACATTCTTCCCCTTGGTTCCCAAAATAAATTACCGACATATGTCATAATCACATGATACTACGATAAATGACATATGTCAATATCATACAAAATACAATGTATAGAAGGAAATCGCGTACCTGACAGAGAATGAAAAAGAATGGGCTCAACGTGGCTCGCGTCCCTCCTTGAACACCATCATCATGTGATGTGTAAGGCTCCAGTCATCAAGCTGGCCCTTGATGTCCTCCCGCTTCACCCACACGCCTTCCTTCAGTTCGCTCTTGTCGATGCGTATGGTGGGGTCGCCGTCCAGATCGCAGTAGAACCCCATGAGAAGGTCCTGCACGCTGCCCCAGGGCTGGGATTTGTAGTAGCGGATATTCTTCACGTGAAGCCCCGTCTCCTCCATGACCTCCCTCGCCACGCATTCCTCCAGAGTCTCGCCGATTTCTGTAAATCCCGCGACAAGGGCATAGAAAGGAACGTCCCGATTGGCATATTTCGTCATCAGGATTTCATCCCCATTCGTGACACCGACAATCACAGCGGGAATGATCCTCGGATAGATGGTATTCCCACAGGAGGGGCAGACGAGTGCCCGCTCCTTTTCCGCAGGACGTGTACTGTGGCCGCACCGCCCGCAAAAACGGTTGTCCCTGTACCAGCAGATGAGATGCCACGCCGTATAGGCAATGTACATGGATGGGAGCGGCCCCTTCAGCTGCCAGCGGATATCCCGCAGCGTCATGTAACGAAAACCCGGAAGGGCCTCCATCCCTTCCTGCGTCGCAAAATAGATGCCCTGCTCATCCATGGAAAACAAATAGCCGCAATCCATGGCCTCCGGCAGCTCCTTGCGCACGGGGAACCTCAACGCCCCCGGCTCACCGCTCACCATGAGGGATCCGCCCTTGGCACAGATGACGATGTCCTCCGCCTTGGCTTCCCTGTTCGGAAGGAACTCATTATGAAGCTCATGGGGGTATATGTCTTGTATCATGCATCCCACTCCATTTCCAGATGATTTGACCCTTTACCATATTTATTATAAGGAGGATTTCCATGATTGTCTATCCCGTCACCGTCCAGGAACTGATTCCCACCAATGCCTATTTCTACATCGACGAGGACACGCGGCACGGCGTGCTCATCGATCCAGGTTCGGAGGCTGACCGCCTGCTGCGCGTCATGAAGAAGAAGGATTTCCATCTTGACGCCATATTGCTGACCCATGGGCATTTTGACCACATCGGCGCCGTGGAGGAACTTCGCAAGGAGCTCAACCTTCCCGTCATCATGGAGGAAAACGGGAAAGACTATGCGGAAAAGCCCGCATGGAACCTGTCTGCCAGCTTCGGCGGGAGCTACGTCCTGAAGGATGTCACCTACAAGAAGGATGGCGACATCATCGAGTTCCCGGATGCCCCCTCCCTTCATCTGCGCCTCATCCATACCCCCGGCCATACCACGGATAGCTGCATCTACTATGATGAGAAGCGCCATGTCGCCTTTGTGGGGGACACCATCTTCGCGGGCAGCTTCGGGCGCACGGACTTCCCCGGCGGCAACGAGGGCATCCTCTTCCGCAGCATCCGGGACAAGATCCTCACCCTGCCGGAGGAAACCACCCTTCTCTCCGGCCACAGCGAACCGACGACTGTCGGCGAGGAAAAACACGGCCCCATCTGGGGAAGGAGAGAGAACCAGCCATGAGTACAGAATCTCCCTTCCCCTATCCAATACAGTATTTCAGCTGCAAAGAACATCAAAAAGACTTCGCCCTCCTGCAAAAGGAGATGCAGCTCCTGACGACTTTCTGCCTTGGCATGGGTGCTGTCAAAGGAGAAACAGGCCTGCCGGGCGTACGCCTGGACTTCAACGGGGGCTTGCGTCTCCAAATCCCTGCAGGTGACTGGCATATCACCATCGGCGACCATGATTCCGGCATGGTCTTCTATGACCAGGATGTCTCGGAAACGATTCTTGTCTCATTGGAAAAATACTACATCCACTGGCAGATTGACATCTATTTCGAAAAGCAGCTTGCCTTTTCCCACGTTTTCGATCCTGCAGGAAAAAAAGTGCGGATCGTATTTTGGACCGGTGGAATGGGCATCGGGGATATCCTGGCCGCACTTCCCTATGTCCGGGAGTTCCAAAGGGTCTGCAAGGCCAAGGTATCCTATCTTGTCGCCGATTCCATGAAAGGGCTCTGCCGAAGGCTGCTGCCGGAGATTCCCCTGCAGGAAAAGGAAGATGACGACACCTATGCCACGTATCTCATGGACGCTGCTTTTGATGCCCCCGCCTTCTCCCCGCTGGATGGGCGAATGGTACCCATACAGCAGCTCGGGCAGGTGGTCTTGGGCCTTTCCAGAGCAGCACCTCCTCTGAAATGGCAAGCCGGGCCCCGAAAAATCAAAGAACCTTATGTGTGCATTGGCGTACAGGCATCACGCGCATGGAAGGGCTGGCTTTATCCCGGGGGATGGGATGCCGTGATCGATTACCTGAAATCTATGGGATACCGGGTTCTCTGCATCGACAAGGATTCCAAGGGGAAGAGCGGTACAGTGGCAGTGAGCTGCCCTCCTTCCGCAGAAGATTTTACAGGAAATATCCCACTGACGGAAAGGGCAGAGCTTCTGTCCCATGCAGATTTTTTCATTGGCCTTTCCAGCGGTCTTTCCTGGCTGGCCGCCACCGTCGGGTGCCCTGCGATCATGCTGGCAGGATTCACATCCCATGGATTCGAGTTTCCCTTTGCCTATCGAGTAAGCAATCGCCTATCCTGCGAGGGATGCTGCAACGATGTGCGGATCCCATGGCCGCATAAACCGTGCCCACGGCATGCAGAGGACTCCGATAAATATCTGGAATGCTCCAAAAAAATCACGCCCCGTATGGTCATCCAGGCAATCGACCGCTTAATGGAAGAC
>JAFSWY010000388.1 GCA_017444295.1 Selenomonadaceae bacterium
AAATCCAACGGTTTCTCGCCGTAAATTCATCGCACTGCCAACAGGATGATTTTTTCATCCGCGGGAAGAATATCAAATTCCGCTTCCAGGACGGAAATGATTTGCTCTCTTGCGGTAAGGCCCGATAAATCCAACTGTTTCTCGCCGTAATACGCATAAAGCGGCGGCAGTTCCTCGCCTATTGTTCCATAGGCGGCTGTTTCTTCAAAAAGTGTGTCGATATCCTCTTTCAGCTTCTGTTTATTTGTTATGACCGCCCCCAGGCCTTCCCGCTGCAAGGTCACTACGCCGTTTCTGTCGATAACCCGCACCATGCACTTTTTTGACGGGAAAATACCCCAAAACTTGCTTTTGACCATACCCTCAAAAACGTGCCATTTCCCCACTGCCGCCGCTTCCGTTACTTCCTCTGCAGGCAGGCGCATGCTCTTGGCGGCTGTTTCTTTCAGCTCCTCCGCAGAAACCTTCCCCACCGCTATGCTGTCTTTTTTCAGCTCCGTGGCGCCCGTTGCCGTTGCCCTCAGGATATTGGTTTTCTTATCGTACTCGATGGCGATTTCTACGGTAGCTTCCTGGGCGCCGGATTTCATGATCTGCTCCAGGGCCTCATGGCGGATGGATTTCATATCACTGTCCGTGGGGTTTACCACCGTGCGTTCCACCACTTCCCGCACCATGGCCATGGCGACTCCGATGGTGGAAATAATCGGCGCATTTTTAACGATCTTCCACCGGACTTTTTTCATGTTGCCCAGATAGGGTACCACGACGCCGGCGCTGCCGCCTCCTCCCGCCAAGCATAAAAGCTCAGGCGAGAGTTTGTATTCGGTGATTAAACGGCTGACAATTTCCCATATTTTTTCCGAGCCTATATCCATTGCCTGTTTGGCCGCCTCTTCCGCGCTCACTCCTATGGCGTCGCCCAGGGCTTGCCAGGCAATGCGGGCATTCTCCGTATCTTTTGCGTATGCGTAGTCGCCTTCGGGGACGCTCCTTAAAAGATTCGCCGCCCCGGCAAGAGTCAAAGAAACCTTCCTGCCGTCACTTCCCCCTACCACGGCAAAAGCCGGCTCATCGTCCTTCAAGGGGGCAATGAGTTCCAGCCGGGGATTTTCCAGCTTTTCCGAGAAAATTTCGTAGGGAAGCCCGGCAATATGGGCGCTTCGAGGACCCACATCCGTTATTTTCCCGTTTTCAACGCGAATCATGCTGCCTCCCGCCACGCCAAGGGTTCTGACATCGAGAGAAGACAAATAGGTTTTATGCCCGCCGATTTCGCCGTAGCGCACCATAACCCTGCCGTCCTTGACCACGGAAATATCCGTGGAAGTGCCTCCTGCTTCCAGGAAGATGCCGTCGGAAAGCCTTTCATACATCAATACGCCCGCGACGCCGGCGGCAAGCCCTGAAAGCATGGTCAATATGGGACGGCGGCGCACCTCGTCCACAGTCATGACGCCGCCGTCGCAGCGCATGATCATCAAAGGATTTGTGATCCCCGCCCGCTTGACGCAGGCTTCCGTCATGTTGGCCGTTTCCATCATGCGGGGAATCAGGCTGCCGTTTACCACCGCCGTGCGGGTGCGCACTTTCAGCCCGTACAGTTTGGAGACTTCGTGCCCGCCTGTGGCGTACAGTCCCATTTCCCTGGCCATATTCACAACGAAGGCTTCGTTTTCCGGATCGTCCACACCGTAGGCTTCGGTAGCTACAATGACCTCGGCTCCCCCGGCTTGCAGTGCCTTTATCTTTGCTTCCACGTCCTTGGCGTCGGCTTTTGCATCCGCTGTTTCCAGGAAGGTGAAGACGGTCTTCAGCTCCTTGCCCAAGGCCAGGGGAATATTGCCGATATTGCTGACCTTTTCTGCCCGTCCGGCCTCTATGCCGCTGCCCATGCTCAAAATTCCCGTGACAGCCACATCGCCTTCCAAGAGCGCATTCGTTGCCTGCGTTGTGCCATGGGCGATAAACACCACTTCCTCCGGCTTGATGCCGTTATTCTCCATGATGTTCTGCAAGACACGGACAATCCCCTCGGCCACGCCCTCTTTTGAATCGTGGGTGGTGGGGATTTTTTCCTTCGCTATGATCTCATAGGTCTCATTGTCAATGGCGACAGCATCGGTAAAAGTGCCGCCCACATCAATGCCGATCCGCACTTGGCGCATCGTTTCACCCCCTTGCCGATTACTTCAGTACCGCCACAAAAATCATCATCAGCACGCAGGCTCCCCATGCATAGGGCAGGATGCGTTTCATCACGTTTGTGGCGTCCACGCCCGCAAATCCTGCCAGCCATGTATTGTGTGAATTGGTAGGATCGGCTATGGCCTGGAGATACCCAACCCCCGAAAACATTCCGTAAAGAGCCGTAGCGGGAAGGACATTGAGGCTGGTCAGGATAGCGGCAATCCCCGTGCCCATGCCGTACATATTGAAGGGACCGCGATAAAGGGCCGCCGGCGCCAAAAGGGTGAACATCAGGAGCACGCCATAGAAGGAGTCCGGCATCACCGCCACAAAAAGGGGATTCAGGATATCAGTCGCCGCTTTCTGCATGGTGGCAGTCACCAGCATGCCGATCCCCATGAACAGGAAAATAACGCCTGCCACATCCTTGATACCGTCAACGATGGAACCGGTAAAAAGGTTAATGGCCTGAGAGGGGCGCACCAGCAAAGCGGCATAAAAAGACGCCAATACGAAGCCAAGGACAGCAGCGGCAATGGGGTCTACCTTGCCGTCTGCCGCACTTCCCAGCCCCACGGTGAAGTTCAAGACGCCGATCACTGCCAAAGGCAGTATCGGGGTTATAAGAGCGGCTCCGGGCAGCGTCTCCTTCTTTTTTATAAGCGTGGATTTCTTCTGCGAGAAAAGGTTCCCCAGAACGCTGACCAAGCTTCCAGGCACGGACAAAATGGCGAGGATGAAACTTTTCGCCAGGGCAAGAGCCGAGGTTCCGGCGTTGTTGCCTCGGGAAATATTGATCAGGATGTAAGCGCAGGTTGTGATCACAGACACAATGGCTCCCGGCACCAGATAGCGAAGCACGGCCTCCGTCCCAAAGATGCCGATGCCGGTAGCAGCGCCCGCAAAATTCAGCGCACTTCCCGTAAGCATGCCCAGAAGGATCAGGATAACCGCGTCCATGGCGGCAATTCCCGCGCCGGTCATAATGGGAATGGCGATGGAACCAATCATGATAATGGCGCCGAGACCGCTCATGCCAAGGAAGATGAAAGCGGTTGCCGCCGTCATCAGGCTGGCTATGGCGATGGGCTGATCTCCGGAAAGTTCCGCCGCCTTTTTGATAATTGCGTCGGAAATACCGGTCTTCTGGATTACCCGGGCAAACATGGAGCCAAAGACAACCAGCACAATGGGAGCGCTCAGGCGAAAAGCTCCCTTCACCATGATTTCGCTGAGCCAGTCAAAGAAGGGCACGCCTGAGATAAAGGCAATCCACCCCGCCATAAGGGGCAGCGCCAAAAGTGTCGGCAAACCTCTCGCCACCATGAGGGCGGCAAAGAGAACGAAGCCGCCGAGAAGCAAAATACCTGATAACGTCAATGAGATTACCTCCATTTTTTACCAAACTTTTCTCAACACGACAGACGCCATGACGTCTCTGTCATGGCGTCTTTTTGCAGCTGGATATCTCCTCCGAGTATCCAGCCATGTGCAAATTCATTCTCTCCGCCGATGCCGAACCTATGGTGCCTGGAATTTCTGCGCCGTCGTTTATGTTTATTGTGTCAACAAAAGCCGTTGAATCAATGTAGATTGCTTAGATTATATCATAAGAAACTTTCGTTATTGTTTCGCCATACCGACTATGGCTCTGAAATATTCGATGGAGCTGTTATCCAGCCTCCGGACAACAGCAATTTCCGGGTGGTATTGAATCCCCAACACGAAAGTCTTGTCCGGTCTTTCCACCGCTTCAATGACGCCAATCCCGTCTGTAACCGTCACCCCTGTTATTTTCAGGCGGGTTCCGTCGATGCTGCCCACCATCTGATGATGCCAGCTTGGGACACGCCGAACGGTTGCCGCCCCTGCTATGCGATACAGGATAGAGTTTTTCTCCGTCACATCCACATCATGAAACGCAAAATCCCTGTACGCGCCCGATTTCTTCGGCTCATTCCTGTGCTCATACTACTCTTAAATGATTCGCTGTTAACCGCACAATTCCTGCACAGATCCTTAGACCGAGAATTCTAAAACGACATACGAAAACAAAACAGCCGTAGAATTTGAAACTCCACGGCTGTTGCGTAATGTACTGTGATAAATTAGGGTTACCGTAAACCCTCAATAGCGAGATTCCACAGGGATACTTTGATCACCGCCGCCCGGTGCCTTTCCTCCCGCAGCACGTTCGAGCTCACCGTCTTTCAGCTCAAACTCCGACAGTTCGGCAAGATACGCTTCGGCTTCTTCCTTGGTAATATCAAAGCCTTCCTTTTCAGCACATGCCATCAGCTCTTCCGCAGTTTCACACTGCATCGCTTTTTTCAGCATTTCTTTCGTGAGTTCTTTTTTGTTGATCGGCATAGTAGAATCCTCCCTTATCTGTTGATTGTT
>JAFSWY010000389.1 GCA_017444295.1 Selenomonadaceae bacterium
GTTTGAGGTCATGGCCATAGAAAAAGTACGGTCGTTCTTCCGTTCTTACGGTATGGAAGACCGCATCTTGGAATTTTACGAATCCAGCGCGACGGTGGAGCTTGCCGCCCATGCGGTAGGCTGTGAGCCTGCCCGTATCGCCAAAACGCTGTCCTTTGATTTGGCGGGAGAACCGATTCTTGTGGTGACAGCGGGGGATATGCGGATTGCCGGAGCAAAATTCAAGGCGGAGTTTCACGGCAAGCCCAAGATGCTGTCGGCGGATATGGTGGAAAGTGCCATCGGTCACGCTGTCGGTGGCGTTTGCCCCTTTGCCGTCAACGATGGCGTGAAAGTCTACCTCGATGTACCTCTGAAACGGTTTGACACGGTGTTTCCGGCCTGCGGGAGCGGGAATAGTGCCATTGAGCTTACCCCGGAGGAACTGGAGAAGTATTCCGGTGCGGTGGGTTGGGTAGATGTGTGCAAGTGAGGGGGTGTCAGTGTAATTCAAGCCGCTGCATATGGTATCGGCAAGGGAGCTGCCCCAATGTGTCATTTTTCTGGTGAACGCCGATCAGATGTTGGGTCTGGTTACCCTGGCGAATAAGGAGATGGATGTTGTGAAGAAAAATTGCGTAACCGAAAAAATCAATCTGGTACTTTCGGGGATATTCCTGCTCGGCGGTTTACTGTTAGTGCCGGGAGTATCAGGCGCCACCAGAACCAATGCCCTTTCCCTACCGCCGCCACAAATCACTGACGGCGTGTCTGTTATGAAAGCATTGTCCGAGAGGAAAAGCAGTCGAAATTTTGCCGTTTCGCCTATTTCCGACGAGCAACTTTCAAAGATTCTATGGGCAGCAAACGGTATCAACCGTCCGGATTCGGAAGGGCACACGACGCCCTCTGCCATGGGGGTTCAGAGCGTCCATGTTTATGTCGTAACGGATAAAGGAATTTTCCTTTATGAGCCACAGTCGCATTCTATCCGCCTCCAGAATAAGGGGGATTACCGCATGACAACGACTAAGGGGCAGTCCTTTGTTGGGAAGGCACCGCTGACGCTGGTCTATGTGGCAGATTCCGCTGCATGGGGAAATGCCCATCGGGTTCTCCCTGCCGACCAACAGACAATTTTTGACAGCGTTGCCGCCGGGGCAATGGCACAGAATGTGGGGCTGGTGGCCGCTGCGGAGGGGCTTGGCACCTGCATTCGTGCCTCCATCGACCACGAAGCATTTGCAAAGGCAGCTCACTTGTTGGATAGTGAAAGAATCATCATTGCTCAAACGATAGGGGTATTGCCATGAAAGAGCTGGGTACGCACCGAAGAAATGGATTTCTCAAATGAGATATAACAAAACCTTGGTGGCACGATTCATCTCCCGTCCCAACCGTTTCATCGCCCAAGTGGAGCTTGAGGGAAAAATCGAGACCGTCCATGTGAAGAACACGGGGCGCTGCAAGGAGCTTCTGCTTCCGGATTCACGGGTGATTTTGTCTGAGGCAGACAATCCTGCCCGTAAAACACGTTATGACCTTATCGCCGTGGAAAAAGCCGGACTTGGGCTTGTCAACATTGACAGTCAAGCTCCCAACAAAGTCATGGCAGAGTGGTTGGCAGGGCAAGGTTATGACTATGTTCAGCCGGAATACGCATACGGAAAATCCCGCATTGATTTCTACATGGAGCGGGGAGAACGGAAATATCTGCTGGAAGTCAAGGGATGCACACTGGAGCGTGATGGTATCGGCTACTTCCCCGATGTGCCCACGGAGCGGGGCGTGAGGCATATCCATGAGCTTATCCGTGCCAAGCAGGAAGGTTACTGGTGCGGCGTGGCTTTCGTGATACAGATGCCGAAAGTAAAAGAGGTGCGTCCCAATGTGGAGACGCACCCAGCTTTTGGAGAGGCGTGGCGAGAAGCGGTGGCCGCTGGTGTAAGGATGTGGTTTCTGGGGTGTGAGGTCAAAGAGAATGCCTTGGCGGTGGATGAAAGGCGGGTACTTGCTCCCATTTGACTAGTTAGAGGCATGGGGAGGACGGATACCAAGCCCAATAGAGGCCAAAAAGCATGGCTGGATACCATAACGGTGTCCGGCCTATTTTATTTGCCCAGTGAGTGGCTGTGGGGTTAGATGGTAGACTACGCGACGGTAGGCGTGGACAAGAGGCTGACTGTGGTGTTCCGGGATGGGACGGCAATGGATAGGGACTTCCCCAAGTGGACAAGATGGAGCAACTGCTCCGCTCCCGCAAGGGGGTGACGTGATGCTTGCTCGAAATCGAATCTACAATATGTACTGCGTGGCGGGCATGAAGCTGCTCGATAGCGGCTCTGTTGATTTGACAGTGACTTCTCCTCCCTACGACAATCTGCGAATGTACAAGGGCTACAGCTTCGACTTCGATGACGTTGCCGCCGAGTTGTTCCGAGTGATCAAGGACGGCGGCGTGGTGGTATGGGTGGTCAATGACGCCACCGTCATGGGGAGCGAAACCGGGACTTCCTTCCGGCAGGCTCTCCGCTTCAAGGAGATAGGATTCCTCCTGCATGACACGATGGTGTATCTGAAGGACTCCTGCCCGTACCCGGAAACCACGAGATATTATCCGTCCTTCGAATATATGTTCGTTCTGGTGAAGGGCAAGCGCATCGGAACTGTACATCTGATTGCCGACAAGCCCAACAAGACCAGCGGGGATAGAATCACGGGGACGGAGCGGAAAGCCGACGGGACTGTAAAGTATATGTCAGCGGTGGAAAAACACACAGGCCGCAAGGTCAAGCCTTTTGGAGTCCGCACCAACGTCTGGCATTACGGCATGGGCTTCATGAAGTCCACGACAGACCGTTGCGCCTACAAGCACCCTGCTATCTTTCCTGAGAAACTTGCCCACGACCACATCATCAGTTGGAGCAATCCGGGAGATGTAGTTCTCGACCCCTTCATGGGGAGCGGGACGGTGGCGAAAATGGCTCGGCTCGCCAGACGGGATTACATCGGTTTTGAAATATCGCCGGAATACTGCGCCATAGCGGAAGAACGGCTCAAATGTACATAAAGCGAGAACCTTTGTCGGCTCTCGCTTTTATGTTTCTTGGGGGCAGCAATGCCCATAGACTATTTTTTTCGTGA
>JAFSWY010000047.1 GCA_017444295.1 Selenomonadaceae bacterium
CAATGCGTTATGACAGGACAAGCCTGTCGAAACGTTAATTGGTATATTTTGCCGTTGGCAAAATCTGAACAATGCGTTATAATAAGGGCACTTAAGAGGCATATACAGTTTTGCAGGCTTTCAACAGGAGGAATTTCATGGCTCTTACCAGAGATACACAAGAACTGGCTATGGATATGGCGAAAAAGCTTTTGACGGACCACATGGCCCATAACAAGACCTATTTCAAGTCGCCATGGCCGGATGAACAGGGACGATATTTCATTTTCCAAAGCCACAAGGTGGACGATGAGGAACTTCCCATCGAATTTCCCCATGAACAGCTCTACTATCGGGAAATCGGCGATGGATGGGCTATTTCCGTCGGCTATTAGGACGTATTTGAAAGAAAAACCGTTGCATGAAGCATACCTTGCCTCATGCAACGGCTTTCTTTATGTGCTCAAAGAATCATTGTCTCGGATGGCAGTCTGCGCAACTCTTTCCACTGCACCCATTGCAACCGCTTCCAAGGCAGCAGTCGCTCTTTCCCGCAACGAAATTGCCATGGATCATGATTGTACTCATAGATCTTCACCTGTTTCCTCTATGGTTGATTCTTTCGCACATATCGCATTCAATTGCTTCTTGAGCGCGGGAAAATCTTCCACTACCGACTGATATACATCCTCCATACGCAATGTCTGGTACCTATGTGCTGTTATATCGCGAAATCCTGCCACTTGTCTCCAAGGAACCTCTGGATGGGAAATTCGAATTTCTTCTGTTACATTCTTTACCAATTCGCCGATATTTATTACCGTCATAGCAATCGCCCGTTTCAGCGTTTCATTTTGTAAAAATTCATCCAATGTATTCGTCCCCAGCAACTGTGTGCCAATATTTATCTCTGACACGATTTTCTGCAGAACCACTTTATCCCTATGCTGCATACAGGACAACCTCCTGTCCTATCTCAATCATATCCGAATCACGAAGCGGACCATGAATCAAATCCACCTTGCTCTTGAGCAAGTCCTCCAATTCACATTTCATACCAGAAAGCGTCATCAACGACACAGGACGGAAGAATTCAACCACCAGATCTACGTCACTATCATCTCTGGCATTTCCTGCGGCTTGCGACCCAAAGAGCGTTACACGACTGACAGGATAGTTCAGCACAACCTTCAGAACAGCCTCTTTTATTATTGAAATTTGCATGACTTCATCCCTCCTGGAGCATCTTGAGAATATCAGCCAGAGCTTTTTCTGTTCCGCTGTCATCAGATGTAACTTCTAAGTTCCATTATACCATAGATTAGCAGGAAAATTCGAATTTTCTTTGTAATATTCTTGACAAAATAATAAAACATATTTAAAAGAAAAAACCGTTGCAGGAAGCATACCTTGCCTCATGCAACGGCTTTCTTTATGTGCTCAAAGAATCATTGTCTCGGATGGCAGTCTGCGCAACTCTTTCCGCTGCACCCATTGCAACCGCTTCCAAGGCAGCAGTCGCTCTTTCCCGCAACGAAATTGCCATGGATATGGCGCAAAGCGAAAAACAACGCAACCAAAAGAATGGAACCCACAATATAATTTGCCATGCCATCCCCTCCAAGAAATCAAGAAATCAGAAGCCCATCAAACTGCCAATCTGGTAAACCAGAAGGGATACCAGCCAAGCCACCGCAAACATGTAAACCGCAGAGAATCCCATCCACTTCCAGCCGCCGGCCTCCTTCTTGATAGTGCCAAGAGCTGTCACACAGGGCGTGTAGAGCTGTGAGAACACCATGAAAGAAAATGCGGAAAGGGACGTAAAGGCTGCTCCCATACCGCTGTTGAGGAAGGTCTCCGCCTCCTCGGCAGCCTCATCCGCATCAATTTCATCAGCAACCCCATAGAGGACACCAATCGTGGAAACCACGGTCTCTTTCGCGAGGATACCGGAAATGACAGCCGCACCGGCCTCCCAGGTTTCAAAGCCATGGAAGGCGAAGAGGTGACAAATCGCGCCGCCCAATGCCGCGAGGAAGCTCTCGTTCATCTCCTCCGTCGGGCCGGACATATTGTAGTTGGACAGGAACCAGATAAACACGCTTGCCACAAAGATAATCGTACCGGCCTTGATGAGATAGCCCTTGCCCTTGTCCCAGGTCTCGAGGAGCACGGTCTTCATGTCCGGCATGCGGTAAGGCGGAAGTTCCAGCAGGAAGGTGGAGCCCTTGTCCTTGAACACCGTCGAGCCAAATACCTTGGCGACTATGACAGCCATGACCACGCCGATGATGTACATGAGGAACACGACATTCGCCGCATTGTCCGGAAAAAACATCGCCGCAAACAATGCCATGATGGGAAGTTTCGCGCCGCAGGTCAGGAAAGGCGTGATGAGGATGGATGTCATACGGTCTTTCTCGGAATCCAAGGCGCGCGCGCCCATGATCGCGGGAACGGCGCAGCCAAACCCCATCATAAGAGGCATGACGCCCTTGCCCGTGAGGCCAAGGCGACGCATGAGCGGGTCGGTGATGAAGGCAACGCGAGCCATATAACCGGTTCCGTCAAGGAAACTCAGGCAAAAGAACAGGATGAAGATAAGCGGCACAAAGGTCAGCACAGCGCCCACACCCGCAATGACGCCATCAACAACGAGGGACCGAAGCCATTCCTCCACGCCGGCGCTTTCCAAAAACTCTGCCGTTCCCTCCATGACGGGTCCGCTGATGAACTCGTCCAAGGCATCCGCAATGGGCTGCCCAATCCAAGTGAAAGTAATCTGGAACACGGCATAGAGAATCAGCAGGAAGATAACGGGAGCAAGAATCCCGTTGGCAAGGTAGCTGTCAAGCTTCTCCGAGCGCGTCGGGCCGAGATTCTTCACCGTCACGGCCTGTTCAACGATGGTATCGATGAGGGCATAGCGGGCGGCAATGATTTCCTCTTCGATGGTTTCCTGGGGCTTGCCGCTCTGGCGAATCTCCTCCACATGGTGGATATGGTTCTGGATGGTCTCCGAGGGATGGTATTTCTCCATGACCTCCGTCGTGAACACATCCATGAGCTTCTTGATGCTGTCACTGCTGCGAGCCGTTGTCTCCACCACCGGCATGCCAAGAATCTCGCCCAGCTTGCTGGCGCTCACCGACATGCCGCGACGCTTCGCCTCATCCTGCATGTTGAGGTCTATGAGGAGGGGAATCCCCTTCTCCAAAAGCTGGATGGTCAGGAACAGGTTGCGCTCGATGTTCGAGGAATCCACCACATCCACCACGACATCCATCTTGTTGTTCATGAGGAAGTCGATGACGATTTCCTCCTCCGGGGAACGGGCATTGATGCTGTAGGTTCCCGGCAGGTCCACCACGGAAATGTCGCGGTCCTTGTACCTGAGATAGCCGACCTTCTTGTCGACGGTAACACCCGGCCAGTTCCCGATTTTCTGCCGGGCACCGGTAAGCTGGTTGAATATCGTGGACTTGCCGGTATTCGGATTGCCTGTAAGGGCTATTGCTAATGTTGACATGACTACATCTCCTTGTACTTCATGGAAAGCCGGTTTCAACCGACCTTCTGCACCTCAATCTTCGCCGCATCCTCCCGCCTCAAGGCGAGGTTGTAGGAACGCACACCGATTGCCATGGGGTCGCCAAAAGGAGCGGAACGCAGCACCGTGATCTTCGTTCCGGGAACCAGCCCCATCGTCATAAGCCGCTGTTTCAAATCAGAATCCCCAATGTCCTGGATCTTGAATGCATCACCGGGAACACCGTCTTTCAATGTCATAATGACCGCCTCCTAAAAAAAACGAGCAATAATTGAGAATGATAACAATACGCTCTTTCAATGCTTATGATAACTTATATCATTTTCATTGTCAATAGTTGAGAATAGTTTTTAAAAACATAAAGACTGACATCGCCACACCTACTCCACTCACTCCAGCAACAAACTCCGTGCGAAACGGTGTTTCGCACTACGCCCTTACACGAAAACTAAGTTCATCTGCGCCCTTACGGGCTTGATTCACTGATTTTTCATAGTAAAACATGCCCCGCATGAGCAGCACGGGGCATGTTTCGCTGTGTGTATTATATTTTAGGAGAGCTTTAACGAAAGCCTGTATTTAATATATATCAACTGATAATAATTGTCAATATCATTTCTGAAAAATTTTTTGGATTTTAACCAAAAAATTTCCGAATGACAAAAAGGGGTACCGCAAATCCATACGGTATCCCCATTCATATTTCCCTACATACTGAAGAGCTCCATCTGGTCGCTTTCGCTCATGCCGTCAAGGCAGCCGTGCTCCCGAAGGATCTCCACATTGGTCTTTGATATGCCGGAGCGCTTGCGAAGATCATCAATGGATGTGAAATCCCCTGCCTTCCTCGCCTCCACGAGCCCCCTTGCCGCAGAGCTTCCCATTCCCGCCAGGGATGCCAGAGGCGGCAGGAGAGACTTTTCCAGGATGATGAATTTCTCTGCATCCGACTTGTAGATATCCACATATTCCACACTGTAGCCACGCAGGTACATTTCCCATGCAAGCTGCAGTACCACCAGGGTTCCGCTGTCCTTCACGTCCAGCTTCTTCTCCTTTGCCTTTTCTTCCAGCTCCCGTATCTTTCCGTGGACGAAATCCTTTCCCCGCGCCACCACATTGGCATCAAACTCCGCTGCGCGGATGGAGAAATAGGCCGCATAGTAAGCCAGGGGATAATGCACCTTGCAGAAGGCAATGCGATACGCCATCATGACGTATGCCGTAGCATGGGCCCTCGGGAAAAGGTACTTTATCTTCTGGCAGGACTGGATGTACCATTCAGGAATGCCGCCCTTCCTGAGGATTTCCACCACATCCTCCTTGATTCCCTTGCCCTTTCGGACATTTTCCATGGTCTTGAAGGACAGCAACGGGTCGATTCCATTGTGGATGAGGTACATCATGATATCATCGCGGGCAGAAATCGCATCGTGAAGGGTGCATGTGCCGGCGCGAATGAGATCCTGGGCGTTTCCCAGCCAAACATCGGTGCCATGGGAAAAGCCCGAGATGCGCACCAGGTCGCTGAAACAGTTCGGATGGGTATCATCGATCATCTGCCGGGTGAAACTGGTGCGGAACTCCGGTATCCCAAAGGTGCCGGAATTTGCCCCCAGTTCCTCCGGTGTGACTCCCAGGGCATTCGTGGAAGAAAAAATGGAGAGGGTTGCCTTGTCATCAAAGGGAATCGTCTTCGGGTCGCGATGGGTGAGATCCTCCAGCATCTTAATGACCGTCGGGTCATCGTGCCCCAGAATGTCCAGCTTGACCAAGCGGCTGCTGATGGAATGATAGTCGAAATGCGTGGTGATGGTGGTGGTGGTCTTGTCATCGGCAGGACGCTGGATGGGGGTGAAGAAATGCACGTCCATATTGCGCGGCACCACCATGATGCCCGCCGGATGCTGCCCCGTGGTACGCTTGACCCCCATACAGCCTTGGGCAAGCTTCTCAATGTACGCCTTGTGCTTCTTGATGCCCTTTTCCTCGAAAAATTTCATGACATAGCCATAGGCCGTCTTGTCCGCCACCGTCGCTATGGTTCCCGCACGATAGGCAAAATCCTTGCCGAACATGACCTCCGTGAACTTATGGGCCACCGGCTGGTAGACTCCGGAAAAGTTGAGGTCGATATCGGGAACCTTGTCGCCGTCAAATCCCATGAACACGGCAAAGGGAATATCATGGCCATCCTTGATGAGGCGTGTCCCGCAGACAGGGCAGTCCTTGTCGGGAAGGTCGTAGCCGCAGCCCACGGAACCATCCTCGATGAACTCGGAATACTGGCAATGGGGACAGCGCCAATGGGGCGGCAGCGGATTGACCTCCGTGATGCCCGTCATCGTAGCAACAAAGGAGGAGCCCACAGAGCCACGAGAGCCCACCAGGTATCCATCCACATTGGATTTCTTCACCAGCTTCTGGGCGATGAGATACAGCACCGAGAATCCATGCCCGATGATAGGGGTCAATTCCTGCTTCAGCCTCGCCTCCACGATTTCGGGCAGGTTATCCCCATAGAGTTCCCGTGCCTTGCCATAGGACATCTCCCGGATTTCCTCATCAGCCCCCGGCATCATGGGGGAATAGAGGTCATCCGGAATGGGCTGGAACCTCTCCACCTGCTCGCTGATTTTCCGCGGATTCGTCACCACGGCCTCATAGGCGGCTTCTTCCCCAAGGTAATCGAATTCCGCCAGCATTTCCTCCGTCGTCCGGAGGAACAGCGGCGGCTGCAGTTCTGCATCATCAAATCCCTTGCCCTTCATGAGGATTGCCCGGTAGATGGAATCCTCTTTGTTCAGGAAGTGGACATCACAGGTCGCCACGAGCATCTTTCCCTGGATTCTTGCCAGCTCCGCCACCTTGCGGTTGATGTCCCTCAGGTCATCATCCGTCCGGATTTCCGGGAAGTGGTCGCTTCTCTTGAGGAATTCATTGTTGCCGATGGGCTGGATCTCAAGATAGTCATAAAAATCGGCAATCTCCAGGAGTTCCTCGTCGCTCCGCCCCTCCACAATGGCACGTATGAGCTCCCCTGCCTCGCAGGCCGAGCCAATGATGAGCCCTTCACGGAATTCCTTCAGAATCCGCTTGGGCAGGCGCGGCTGGCGATGCAGATATTTCAGATGGGACAAGGAGACCAGTTGGTAGAGGTTGCGGAGCCCTACGGGATTTTTTGCCAGAAGGATGATGTGGTTCGCATGTTTCTGCTCGTAGTCATCCCCCGTGAGATATCCCTCCATGCCATAGATGATCTTGATGTCCAGCTTGTTGTCCTTGACCGCCTTTGCCGCATCGGGAAAGGCCTGGACCACACCATGGTCCGTGATGGCGATGGCAGGCCACCCCCAACGGGCAGCCGTCTTGATGAGATTCTTCACGGACACCACGGCATCCATGCTGCTCATGGTCGTATGGGCATGGAGCTCCACCCGCTTCTCCTCTGCCTTGTCCTCCCGCACCAGGGTTTCCTTTTTTGCCAGGCTGTCGAGGAACAGGACATATTCATTCTGGTAGGTATCAAAGCGAATGGAACCGTGGGCCCTGACTTCCATGCCCCCCTTGAGTTCCTTGAGCACGCAGTCAAAGTCGTCCTGTTCCTTGTCCTTGAAAAACTTCTTGCAGCTGATGCCGTCCGTCTCGTCAGCAATGCAGAAGGTCAAGAGCTTCGTTCCCGTCTTGAATTCATTCGTGCGGATGCCAGATACCTGTCCCTCGCCGATGGTACCCTCAAGGACGACACTCTTGGTCTCTCCCTCCAGCGCATCAATGGGCGTCGGCTCTCCCACAATAGCGCGCCCGAAAATGACCGGGCCGGACGCAAAGACCTTTACGGGAGGCGCATAGCCGTCATCTGCCGGCTTTTGAGGTTTGGAAATCTTCTTTTTCGGCTTCGAAGCAGGTTTTGAGACCGGCTTTTCTCCCGGCGATGCAGGTTCCTTGGCGGATTCCTGCTGCAGGGCCGAAACGTACTCCGGCGTGTCAAAGGCCTCTTCCGAAGGTGTCTGCAAGGCTTCCTCGTCCAAGGCGTTGCACTCAATGTCACAGGAAAATCCCAGCATCTTCTTGATGGATTTCCGAAGCATGAGCGGCACAGAATGCGCCCGCAGAATCTCCCCGCCAAGCTCTCCCGGCACATTGAGGATCAGGCGGCTTCCATCCATGACATGCTCCGCCCTGCGCAAAAGATAGGCAACCGTGGGATTGCCATCCGCCGTAAGCTCCACAAGCTTTGCCCATGCCTTGTCCACTGCCGCTTCCACATCGATGACATGCTGGTAGAAAAGCACCTCCGACAACCTGCAGCCCTGCCTGATATGGGCGGCTGCACGCCCAAGAAGTTCATCCCCAACGAGTTCCTGGGACAAAAGCAGGATTTCCCATCGATTGCTCTTTGGGGAAACCTCCACATGCTTGATGCTGCATGCTTTCAAGAGTTTCCGTTCATCCTCTGCCAGTTCCATCCCCTGGACCAGCTGCCAAAACATGTTTTCCTTGTCAGGAACAATGCAATACTTCTGCATTTCGTGCCCCACCTATCGATAAAGCTTCTTGTACTTTTCCTGGTTTTTCAGGACCTTGTGCACATATTCCCGTGTTTCATCGAAGGGAATGGCATCAATTTCATGGAAGCCCATGTCCCAATGATTCTTTTCCATCCATTCCTTCACATTCCCACGCCCTGCATTATAGGCAGCAAGAACCAGAACGGGATTGTTTTCGAATTCCTCCTGCAGCTCCGCCAGATACCATATGCCGTAACGGATATTCAAATCCGGCTCGTAGAGCCTTTCCACGGAAAAGCTCGTATCATTCAGCTGCCCTGCAATCCATTCCGCCGTAGCCGGCATGAGCTGCATGAGCCCGATTGCGCCTCGATGGGACACTGCATCCGGCTTGAAATTGCTTTCCGTCTTGATGACCGCCACCACCAGATTGCTGTCCACATGGTACTTCTTTGCATAGACCCTCACCTCTTCCTGATAAGGATAGGGATAGAGATAGCTTCTCTGCACAGAACTGAATTGAAAGAGAAAATAAAGCCCAAAGCACATGCACAAGATGGCAAGCCCTGCTACAAGGGAATAGTTTATTCTCTTTTCTTCCTCTTGCTTCCTGCGCATGCGGTCAGGAAAATTTTCCTTCATTTCATCGCTCCCGGTTCCATCTTTTCCATGCATCATTTACTTGCTTTTCCGTTTCTTTCCATGTACCGGAATTATCTATGACGACATCCGCCCGACGGCGCTTCTCCTCCATGTCCCATTGGGAGTGGATGCGGTTTCTTGCAGATATCTCATCGCATTCATCTCGCAGCATCAGGCGGGAAAGCTGGATGTCGGGCGGCACGTAGACCACCCATACGGATTCCGCCAGGGATTCCCATCCCACCTCAAAAAGCAAGGGAACATCCAGCACAGCCACAGATGTCCCTAATCCCTTGCATTTCTCCAATTGATCTTCTGCAGCCCTGCGTATCATGGGATGGGAAGTGTCATCCACCCATCGCCGTTCCAGGGCATCCCGGAATACCCGCTGCCCAACCGCCTTTCGGTCCAGTGTGCCATCCGGCAGCAATACCCCCGCCCCGAAATGCTCAAGATAGGCTTCCCAAAGGGGGCGATGGGGCATTGCCAGCTCGTATGCAATCCTGTCCGTATCGATGATGGCAGCGCCCAAACCCTGCAGATGCCTCGACACCGTGCTCTTGCCACTGGCAATGCCGCCCGTAAGGCCCAGAATCTTCATGTTTCCCGTGATTACTTCGCCTCCGCCCAATTCTTCCCCGTATGGATATCTATGAGGAGCGGAACAGACAGTTCTGCCACATGTTCCATGGTTTTTCTCAGGATTCCCGATACCTGTTCGATTTCATCCCCAGCCACTTCCAGCACCAGTTCATCATGGACCTGAAGGAGAATGCGGCTCCTGACACCGGCTTTTTCCAGTTCCCGCCAGGCGGCAACCATGGCGAGTTTTATGATATCTGCCGCGCTTCCCTGGATGGGCGTGTTCATGGCCATGCGCTCCGCCAGGCTGCGCTGGTTGAAATTGTTGCTGCGGATTGCGGGAAGGCTGCGCCGACGGCCAAACATCGTGGTCACGAAACCATCCTTGTGTGCCTGTTCCACCATGGCATCGAGAAATTTCTTCACGCCGCTGTACCGCTCAAAATAACGGCTGATGTATCCTGCAGCTTCCTTGCGGGGAATGTGCAGATCCCTTGAGAGACCATAATCGCTGATGCCATACACGATGCCGAAATTGACGGCCTTGGCCTTGCGCCGCATCTCGGAAGTGACCTCTTCCAAGGGAATGCCAAAGACTTCCGCCGCCGTGCGGGCGTGAATGTCCTCACCGTCCCGAAATGCCTTGATGAAGCCCTCATCTCCCGACATATGGGCAAGCAGCCGAAGCTCGATCTGGGAATAATCCGCAGAAAGAATGCAATCATAGCCTTCTCCCGGCTCAAACAAGGTGCGTATCTGCTTCCCTTCTTCCGTCCGCACGGGAATGTTCTGCAGATTCGGATTGGAACTGCTCAATCGGCCCGTTGCCGTAACCGTCTGGTTGAAGCTCGTATGTACCCGTTTCGTCTCCGGACGGATAAGTTCCCCCAGAGCATCGAGATATGTGGATTTCAGCTTTGCCAAAAGGCGATAGGAGAGAATGCGCTCCACAATCGGATGCTGGTAGCGAAGGGATTCCAAGACCTCGGCATTCGTGGAATAGCCCGTCTTGGTCTTTTTCAAGGGCGGCAGCCCAAGGCGCTCGAAAAGGATCTCCCCCAGCTGGCGGGGAGAGTTGATATTGAATTCCTTTCCCGCCAGTGCATGGATATCCTTTTCCAGTTCGGCAATCCTTCTGTCCACCTCTTCCCGTTTCCGGGAAAGATGGTCCCTGTTCACATAGACGCCCGTCTCTTCCAGAACCGCCAGCACTTCCGAGAGGGGAACCTCCATCTCACGGTAAAGCCGCTCAAAGCCTTCTTCCACAAGCTTCTGATGGATAACCCCGCCCATCTCCGCCAGAGCTGCCGCTTCCCATGCCAGCCGCTCCTCTTCCTTGTCAAAGGGTTGGTCTATGGCAAGCCTCGGGCAGAATTTCTTCACAAGCGCAGGAATCTCATAACCTGGGACTTCCGGATCCAAAAGGTAGGCCGCCAGGGACAGGTCAAAGAAATTTTTCTGCAGACGAAAGCCTTCATGGTAAAGTTTCTTGGCATCGGAAACCCATATCACCGACTTGGAAGAAAGGATTTCCATGGTCTCCGCCCACATGGCGGAATCCTTTGCAACAAAGCCCGATTTCCCTTGCGGCAAGGCCATCATCAGGCCGGATACCACAGGAAAAGGCATCTTTCCTTTGCTGGAGACAGCCATCGAAAGACAATCTGCCGCCCGAAATTCCTCCAGTGCAGAGGATGTTTCCAGGATATCGTAATCCAGGGACAATTCTTTCCCAGGGCTTCCATCCGCAAATAAATCACCCTGCAGGGATTCCGGAAACAGTCGTTCATAGTTTTTCCAAACGCCCCTGAGCTCATACCGCTGGCAGAACTCGCGCAACATTTCCCTGTTCGGGCAGATTGCGTAATCCCCTATGCGGAATTCCATGTCCGGCACATTGCACTCGATGGTCGCCAGCCGCTTGGACAGCACGGCCTGCTCCCGGTTCTCCTCCAGACGTTCCTTGAGCTTTTTCCCCGGGATTTCCCCCACATGCTCCAGAACATTTTCCAGCGTGCCGTATTCCACAAGCAATTTCGTAGCGGTCTTCGCCCCCACGCCGGGAACCCCCGGTATATTGTCCGAGGTATCCCCCATGAGCCCTTTAAGGTCAATAAGGGCGGGCGGCTTTATCTGGTATTCCTCTTCAAAAGCCGCCTCGTCAAAGACCTTCATTTCACTGATGCCCTTTTTCGTCAGCATGACACGCAGGTTTTTCCGCACCAGCTGCAAGGCATCCCTGTCCCCTGTCACCACAAGGGTATCATAATCCGACAAGGCTGCCTTGGTTGCAAGGGTTCCGATGATATCGTCCGCCTCATAGCCGGCCTTCTCAACAAAGGCCATGCCAAAGGCAGATGCGAAATCATGCAGAAGGGGAATCTGCGCCTTGAGTTCCTCCGGTGTCTTCTGGCGTGTCCCCTTGTATTCAGGAAAGATCTCGTTCCGAAACGTCTGTTTCCCCTTGTCAAAGGCAATAGCCAGGGCATCCGGTGCAAGCTCCTGCAAGAGCTTTGTCAACATATTGGAAAAGCCGAAAATCGCATTCGTGTATTCCCCTGTGGAGGCCGTAAGCAACGGCAGGGCATAAAAGGCTCTGTACATCAGGCTGCTGCCGTCAAGGATCACGAATTTTCCCTTCAATTGATTTCCTCCAATCCGATTACGGGCCGTATCGGCCTCTTCTCATCCGCCGGTACGGGCTCCCTTTCCGTTGAGACAGAAACCTGCTCCTTTGTTTCGGGGACAGGGCCAGCTTCCGGTTTGACAGGAGCCTGACCCGTCATTTCGGGGACGGGGTCAGCTTCCGGTTCAGCAGGAGCCTGGCCCGTTGTTTCGGGAACAATCGGAGCTGCGACAGGAGCTTTTGCCGCCTTTGTCTTCAGCACATAGGATTGCGAGGCGTCAAGCCCGCCTTCCAGATGGAACAGCGTACCCATATCAAGGGCATCAAAATAAAGGATATTCTTCTTGTTGAAGCCCCTGGCCTTTCCATAGGGCGTGCTGAGGGTCTGCCCCTCCTGGTTCCATTCCAGTTTCAGCTGCAGCACCGATGCCACATCGCTTGCGGGCAAATAAGTCATGCCATCCATTTCGACAGCCTTGGAGGAAAGGCGGCTGCCATTCACAAACAGGCTATAGACCTTGCCGATATAGGTGGGCTCTCCATCCGATGCATCGATCTTCTCCAGGATGCTCTCATCACTCACAAATCCGTTGATGCCATAGCCGGAAAGCCATTTGTCCACCATGGCAGCATCCAATGGCTGGCAGTCGTAGCCATCGGGATAGATATAATAGACCACCGTATTGTCCGCAGTTTTTTCCACGACGATACGATTGTAGGTGATTTCCACCGGCGTTCCAACATCCACAAGGTCAAAAAGTGCTTCCACATCAGACTCATTCATGCGGACACACCCGTTGGAAACATAGTGCCCTATGCTTTCCGGACGGTTTGTCCCATGGATTCCGTAGTGCCCATAGAGCAGCATCCAGCGATAGCCCAGGGGATTCGACGGGCCTGAGGGAACGACCACCGTGGTATCTGTGGGATCCACCCAGGTGGGGTCAACATCCTTGCTGGATATCTCGTAATACCCTGTCGGCGTCGGGGTTGATACTTTGCCAAGCCCCAACGGATACAGCCGTATCTTCGCACCCCCATCATAAAGTGACAGGGAACGGCTGGCAATATTGATGACAATCTTCTTTTCCTTCGACTGTGCCTGAACTTCCGGGCTGCTGTTTCCCTCAGGCAGCTGTACAGGAGGTGCCTGCGCAGGGGCAGCTGCCGCTGTCGTCGGTGCCTGCCCCATCGTTTCCTGCACAGGTGCCACCACTGCCGTTCCAGTCTCTGCCTCCGGGGCAGCAGAAGCCAATCCCATATAGCCCCATGCAATCAGGGAAAAAGCTATCCATCTCAAACACACTTTTCTCCACATTGAAAACACACTCTCCCGCACAAATAAAATCAAGTCAAAAAATCCATTTTTAATGATACCATCATATCCCATGAAACGCAATAAAAACCGCCCCCGGCGTGGATATGCCGGAAGCGGCTTCTTGCAAGGCCTCCATAGAGATTCTCTATGCAGCTGCCCTATTTTTTTGCTTCTTCTTTTTTGGATTCCTCAATGATCTTTTCTGCCAATTTTTCCGGCACGACCTCATAGTGGTCGAACTTGAGGGAATAGGAACCGCGCCCTTGGGTTTGGGAGCGAAGTTCTGTGGCGTATTTGTAAAGCTCGGACTCCGGAATGTACGCCTTGACCTCGCTGAAATCCTTGCCCTTCCCTTCCATGCCGAGAATCTTTGCCCGCTTGGAATTCAAGCGTCCCATGACATCGCCCATGTAGTATTCCGGCGCGAGCACGGTGATTTCGTCGATGGGTTCCAGGAGGACAGGAGATGCATCCATGACACCCTTCTTGAGGGCAAGGGCCGTTGCCGTCTTGAAGGCCGCCTCCGAGGAATCCACCGTATGATAGGAGCCATCGTAAAGATTGACCTTTACGTCAACCACGGGATATCCCGCAAGGATTCCTGCGGCAAGGGTCTCCGTCGTCCCCTTTTCCACTGCAGGGATGAACTGGCGCGGCACGCTTCCGCCGAAGATGCTCTCGCTGAAGGCATTGCCTTCCCCTGCCGACTGCGGGCTGATCTCCAGCCAAACATGGCCGTACTGTCCATGGCCGCCGCTCTGCTTTTTGTGCTTGCCCTCCACCTTGACACTCTTGCGGATGGTCTCACGATACGCCACACGCGGTTCCGACAGGTCCATTTCCACCCCGAACTTGCGCTTGAGCTTGTCTGCCAGGATTTCCAGATGCACTTCGCCGATGCCGCGGATGATGGTCTGCCTCGTCTCCTTGTTCTTCTGCAGGATGAGAGAAGGATCTTCCTCGGACTGCCGTGCGATGGCACTGAAGACCTTGTCCTCCTCGCCCTTCTTCTTTGCCGATACCGCCATGGCAAGCATGGCCTCCGGATATTCAATCTTTTCATAGCGGATGGGGCTGCTCTTGTCGCAGAGCGTATCCCCTGTTGCAGTTTCCTGCAACTTCGCCGCTGCCACGATATCCCCCGCATGGGCAACCGAAAGGCCCAGCTGCTGCTTGCCGATCATCGTGAAGATATTGCCGATGCGCTCCGTGGCATCACTGTTGGGATTGTAATAAGAAGCATCCCCCTTCATGTCGCCGGAGAGAATGCGCAGGAAGGAAAGCCTGCCCACAAAGGGATCCACAATGGTCTTGAAGACCTGGGCCGAGAAAGCATCCTCTGTCTTGCGTTCCAAGAGCTCGTCCGTCTGGGGATGGACACCGATGGAGACCTTGAAATAAGGCGTGGGCAGGTATTCCACAATGCCGTTCATGAGCTTCTTGATGCCGGCATTCTGCAGGGCCGAGCCACAGAACACGGGGAAAATCTTGCCCGCCTGTATGCCCTCGATCAAGGCTGCCGCCACCTCGACTTCCGTGATTTCCGCACCCTCGATGTATTTCTCCAGCAACTCGTTGTTGAACTCTGCCACAGCCTCTATGAGCTTCTGGCGCGCCTCTTCCACCTCGCCCGTGATGTATTCCGGGATCTCGTCTTCCTCATGGTGCACAATCTTCATACGCAGGGAGAGAAGATCCGCCACCCCCTGAAACGCGGCTTCCTTTCCGATGGGAAGCTGTACCGGGACGACACCGGTGCCAAAGCGCACGCGAAGCTCCTCCACCACGCCGTCGAAATCCGCATGCTCACGATCCATCTTGTTCACGAAAAATGCCCGCGGCAGATTCATGTCCTCACAGAGAGACCACACCTTCTCTGTCTCCACCTCAATGCCTGCAGGGGCAGATATGACAATCAGGGCACTGTCCACCGCCGCCAATGCACCGCGGACATCCCCTATGAAATCAGGATAGCCGGGAGTATCGATGAAATTGAGCTTGTAGCCCTTCCATTCTGATACGGCCAACGTATCACTGATGGTCATCTTCCGTTTTGCTTCCTCCTGCTCATAGTCCAATACACCCGTGCCATCATCCACTTTCCCCAGTCTCTTGACAGCACCTGCATTGAACAGGCAGGCTTCCAGGAGGCTCGTCTTGCCGGTCTTGCCGTGTCCGATTACTGCCACGTTGCGGATATCCGTACTCTTGTATTCTTTCATTCCAGTCCCTCCTCATAGCTTGACTACTTTTCTTTATTCTCTGAATCGTGCCGATACTCCTGCTAACTCCAAAAATAATATTCAAAAACAAAAACGATTCTGCAGGAACCCATGTCCTTGCGGAATCGTCTTGTTTGTTTAGAAAATTCCCTTTATTTTGATTTAAAAACTGATCCCCAAATCCCAGGATTTCGGCCAGAAGGTCTCTGCAACGTCGAGAATCGGGCTTGTGAGCTCATCGATGTTCGTCACCTTCCTGAGACGCCAGAAGCCCGTCTCGTCCCTGGCAAAAGCGAACTTGAAGGCAAGCTTGCCGATCATCCTGCGGTAGATGATATTCCCGCTGATCTCAACCGTCATCACCGCCCAATCCTCTCCTGCCACCGTTTCCTTCACCGTGGTCTTCATCATCTTATAGATTTTCTGGAAGGCATATGCTGCGCAGTTCACCGGATCTGCCTCAAAGCTCCTTGGCATCTTGGGATTGCCGCCGAAACAGGCAGCAATGAACTTCTCCAGAAACCCGATATGCACAGCACGGTATTCCTGGTTGTAGTCCCGGATGTTCTGCTCCCCGAACTGGAAGAACAGGTCATGGGGATACAGTTCGTGGAACCTGTCGCAGTTCTTCGCCAGTTCCTCCGTTGCCTCATCATAGGAAACATCAAGAAAGTCCGAGAGTTCGACGCGCTCGCAAAACTTTTCATAATCCCGCTCCGCGATGGCCCTGCGAATCTCTTCCAAGGCGATCTCCGGCGTATCGATTTTCCTGCAATCCATGGTATTCCCTCCTCGCTGTCCATCCGCAATCCCAGCAAACCCGCGGTCTTGCTTCCACACAGCTGTATTATCGTGGCACAAGATTAGAAGGGGATTAGAGCAAGCTTATTTTTCCTTGAATTTTTGGAAACAATTCCAACGCGTTTTTAAAAACCTTCAAAGCCTTTATTTTCAAGGATTCAAGCTGTTTTTTAATTTTAGTGCAATTTAGTGCAATGTATCATTTTGTGGTATACTGTTGGTGTTGCCCATCCCCTACACCGGGTACGGAAGGGGGTGCAAAAATGCTTCTTCGCGCATTCGTGCTGTCCGTTGTGGCAAGCGTGGCTGCTCACTACGTTTGCAAATGCCTGGACGTGATATGCACGCTAATCCTGGGTAACTAGGCTCGGTCTGGCGTCGCCGAAAGGACGCAAAAAGCCCCCGACAGAGGTTCCAGCTCTATCGGGGGCTTTCTGTTTTGTGCAAAATGTCTCTTCGCGCTTTGCTCAAAAACAGTATACCACGATAGAGTCTTTTCTTCAATACTTGATTTTCAAGGGCTTGAGGGTTGTTTGCTTATTTTTCCTTGAAAAGAATCGCATACAGCATGCAACCAACGCCGCCCACAATAGCGATGTCGGCAATATTGAACACCGGCCAGATACGGAAATCCAGAAAATCCACCACAAGCCCGTTGTGGATGCGATCGATGAGATTTCCCACCGCGCCTCCCAACAGGGCAACGCAGCCATAGCGAAGCCAAGGATCCTGCTGCCGCAGCCTCGGGTAGAAAAGAAACGCTGCAAGCAGGATGAATATCCCGGCCACAATGAAAAACATCCTTTGATTTTCCAGAATCCCGAAAGCGGCACCTGGATTCAGCACATAGGTAAAATGAAACACCTGCGGCACCAGGGGAATGGATTCCCCCGGCATCATATTCAGCCTTACGATCAGTTTTATGATCTGGTCAACAAGAATAATACAAAAAAACAAAAAAAATGACATGTATCCAATCCGTCCCTACTCTTCCTTAGCTTCTCCATCTTTCCC
>JAFSWY010000390.1 GCA_017444295.1 Selenomonadaceae bacterium
AATTCATATACATTTTGCCTTTGGCAAAATTTGAACAATGCGTTATGACAGGACAAGCCTGTCGAAACGTCAATAAGTATATTTTGCCTTTGGCAAAATTTGAACAATGCGTTATGACAGGACAAGCCTGTCGAAACGTCAATAAGTATATTTTGCCTTTGGCAAAATTTGAACAATGCGTTATAATACCATAGTATGTGAAAGGAGCTTTTCATGAAGAAAAAACGAAAATTTGGCCGTCTTTTCCGGTTTCTTGGCTTCCTCATGCTCGTCTTCTGCCTGACGTTTTTCCTGAGCGGAGGGCTCAACATCTTCCATCCCCGCACATGGCAGGGAGTCGGTGACTTCCTGCCTCGCGAGGAAAAAGAGCTTCCCTCCAATGCAAGAGAAGGTGAGCCTGCTGAACCCGATCTCTCCGACCGCATCAGCCGCGTCATCTTTCTCAAGCGGGCAGTGAACCGGCACATCCGGCAAGAAACCTATGTCACCATCGACAGGATTTCCCCGGACCTGCAGCACGCTATCATAGCAGTGGAAGACAATCGCTTCTACTCCCATCACGGATTCGATCCCGAAGGCATTGCCAGGGCCTCCCTTGTGAATCTCCAGTACGGGCAGATTGAGGAAGGTGCCAGCACCATCACCCAGCAGCTTGTGAAAAACCTGTTCCTGTCACAGGAGCGGTCCTTCGGCAGGAAGGCCGAGGAGCTGATGCTGTCCCTTGCCATGGAAGCAAACTATTCCAAGGACGAGATCCTTGCGCTTTATCTCAACACCATCTATTTCGGATCGAACTTCTATGGCATCCATGACGCTTCCAAAGGTTATTTCGACAAAAATGCAGCTGAGCTTTCCCTTGCGGAAGCCGCTATGCTGGCAGGGCTTCCCAATGCCCCGTCCCTCTACTCTCCCTACGTAGACTTCCTCATGGCAAAGAAACGCCAGTTTATCGTACTGGATGCCATGACAAGATACGGATACATTTCCAGGGAAGATGCCGAGGATGCAAAAATCAGGCCTATCTACCTGGCACACGATTGAATGAAAAAGAGAGGTATCGCGCCAAAGCGATATCTCTCTTTTCTCTCACTTCTTCTTTTTCTTCGCTTCTTTTTCGGCCTTTTTCTGCTGATCCTCTGCGGAATGCTCAAAACTCTTGAAGAACTGCTCTGACAATTTCTTATAGGTCTCTACAGATGCCTTGTCCCAACGACCCGAAACGACCTGATAGGTATAGAGAAGATCGTCCGACCCTGCTTTGTAGACATCGAAAAAGCAAGTGATGCCGTTGTTGTTTGCCACGGTCAAAATCACGTAAGCATCTGCATACTTTGCAATATTGTTCTTGAATTCGGGGGCCGCCTTGTGACGATCCAGTGCCTTGATGTCAACACCCTTGTCTTTCTTGATGTCCTCCGCTGCACTATCATAGGATATGACATAGGAACGAGCCACCTTGCTGGCATCATAAATCGCCTGGGTGATTTCCTCCTTTGTGGGATCCTTTTCATCCACCGGGGTATACATCGGCAGTCCGATGGCAATACGATGGATGGAAACCAGATCCATTTCCTGATCATTTGCGTCCTTATAGACGGTCACCTTGTCCGAACTTGCAAAAGCAACCTGGACACTAAACACTACCATACAGACAACAATGAGCATCTGAACCAGTTTTCTCATGAAATATCTCCTCTCGTAAATAAATATGGTCTTATTTTACACCAAATCGGCAAATCTTGCCAGTTTCTTTTCGCAGGGCTCATTTCAACAAGCCATGATTCTTGAGTGCTGTCCTGATCTGTTCCAAATGGTCCGGTTCCGGGTCTGTCAACGGCATGCGCAAAGAACCTGCATTGTATCCCAGAAGGCGCATGGCTGCCTTTACGGGAATCGGGTTGACTTCGCAGAACAATGCATCTATCAGGTCTGCATAGTCAATTTGGAGCTTCGCCGCCTCCTGGACCTTGCCATCGAAATAAAGCTGGCAGATATCATGTGTCTGGCGCGGTGCCACGTTGGAAAGAACGGAAATCACGCCTTTGCCGCCCAAGGACAAGATCGGCACGATCTGATCATCGTTGCCGGAATACACATCAAGATTATCGCCACAGGCTTTCCTGAGGCGCAGGATGGAGGAAAGGTCCCCGTTTGCCTCCTTTACGGCTGCAATGCGCGGATGCTTTGACAGCTCGGCATAGGTCCCTGTCTTGATGGAGACACCCGTGCGCGAAGGCACATCGTAGAGAATCAGGGGAATTCCCACATGATCTGCAATCATCGTGTAATGACGGATGAGCCCATTCTGGGTACACTTGTTATAGTAAGGGGTAACCACAAGAGCAGCATCTGCCCCCACCTTTTCTGCATACTCGGTCAACTGGACTGCATAAGCAGTCTCGTTGGAACCCGTACCGGCAACGACAGGCACGCGGCCCTTGACCTGTTCCACGGCAAACTTGATGGCCGCCCGATGCTCCTCATCCGTCATGGCGGCAGATTCGCCAGTGGTTCCCGTGATGACAATAGCATCTGTACCATTGGCGATCTGGTCCTCTATCATACGCCCGAGTTCCTGGAAATTGATGCCAGTTTCCGTGAACGGTGTAACGATTGCCACACCTGCGCCCTTGAATATCGCATCCTTCACAAAAAATCCCCCTTTACTCTACCGCTACTTCCATAATTATTGCATGACTGCCGCCTAAAGTCAACAATACATTGCCCTCATTCCATTACAGAAATCAGTTTTCCGAAGCATTCCTTATTTTCCTTTAATTTCTCCTCATTGCCAAAGACGCAGAGATTGTTCTCCCTCATGCAGTCCTCCACAATCTTCGCCAAATCCCGGATATCCTGCTGCCGTGTGCTGAGAATCTGGTCACGGCTCTTCTGCCGGTCAGCCAGCGTAATCCCCTTCAGCCAGCACTCCGCTGCCACATTTCCCTTCATCTTCGGTGTCAAAGGCATATCAATATTGCTCATCGTTCCGATGATGAATTTGTCCATCTCCCGGTCAGAAACATCGAAATTTTTCAGATAATCCACGGTCTCATCAAAAACCTCCAACGTCTCCTTCAGATTCGGATCGCGATAGGAGCCAAAGAACATCATGCCGTTGCGGCTGAAATTCGTGAATGCCCCATAGGCACCTCCCTGCACCCGGATCCGCGTCCAGAAGTAGTCATAACGAAGAAGGGTTTCCAGTACATGCATCGAGCCGGTAAAGGGATGCCCCAGCTTCATGAAGTTCGCGCCTTTTCCCACATACTGCACACGACTGGAGGACATGAGCCCCTCATTTGCCCGTTCCAAATTCCAATGATATTCCACAGAGGGGAATTCTTTTGCCGAAAGGCCGTTGACCAGCTTTGGCAGCACATCGGCAAAAGCAGGATAATCCTTCTCCTTCAAGGTCACGCTGACAACAAGGTTCCTCTTATGGAACACCTGCTCCACAAGTTCCTCCATAATAGACTGCAAGGCAGGAAAACGCTCATCAAAATGCGCCAGGAAATCCTTGATGAAACGGTACATGGGAAGCCCGCCCTCTTCCGCATAACGTCCTGCCCTGGAAAGATATCCCGCAATCCTTCCGGCCACAAGGCTGTGGGCAGAGCGCTGCATGTTCATCTCAATGGACACCTGTGCCTGCTCCAGGAGTTCCTTCACCCGCTTGCGATCCGTGAACTGGCTCTCCGTAAAGATCTCGGCGAGCAGGGACACAAGTTCCGGCAATTTGCCAATAAGTGCTTTTGCCTTCACCTTAAACAAAGGCTGGAAGGAATCCGGCTCATTCATTTTGGTATTCACGCCAACATCATAGCTGATCCCTCCTGTATGGAGATCCTGAAGTTTCCCGAGTTCCTGATAGGAATGGCTTTTTGTGCTCACACTGCCAATCAAGTCAGCGAGAAGGTACAGATAAAAAAGCTTCTCCTGGGGGACACGGGAGGTATCGAAATAAAGATTCAAATAGGCAATGCCATTGGTCTCCACATTACTGAAGAGGATCTTTGCCCCGGCCTCCTCTCTTTCCTCCAAAGGATATTCATACGATTCCTTGCGGATATCGGAAAGGGACAGAAGCGGAATCGTCGCCAGTGCCTCCTCTGTCTCAGGGCTCTGCTGGCGTTCCTTGAGACGTTTCGCATCACTTATGATGCGCTCCAGTGCCCCGGCATCAAGCTCTGCCTTTCTGGAGGCAAGCAGATCCCTGACCGCATTTTCCCTTTCTGCCGCCATGGTCTTGCTGGGTTCCATGACCAGCAGCGTCCTGTGGGGATTGTCCAGCAGATATTTCTCAATCAGACCTTCGAAATAGCCATCCTCCAGCCCCTTCTTCATGCGCGTCAGCAGTTCCTCATAATAAAGAGGGGCTGCGGGATCCCCATCATAAAGCCAGCTCCGAAGGCTGCGAAGCCCATAGACAAGGCCCTTGGGCGCCGAGCCGAAATCGGCTTCCCTCAAGCGGAATTCCAGCAGATTGATGGATGCCTCCATGAGGGTGCGGTCTATCCCTTCCTTCGCCAGCTTCCGCAAGGTGTCCATGACAACATTGTAAAATTTGTCTGCCCGATCCTTTTCCGAACTGTTGATGATGATGCTGAACATGGGCTGCTGCAGATCTACCTCAAAATTGGAATCCACATCCTTCCCAAGCTCCGCATCCACAAGCGCCCTGCGGAGGGGGCCTGCCGGTGTCCGAAGGATGGCATGGTCCAGAATGTCCAGCCCCAGCAGCTCCTCCGTATCCAATGCATCCCCAACGATATAATTCAGGCTCAAGAAGGTCTTTTCCTTGGTATCCTCTTCCGCACCACACGGATACTTCTCCGTCAGGCGCTTCATTTCGGAAAAAGACTTTTGGCGCTCAATATGGGACGGCACAGGAATCCTGTCAAAATGAGACAGGTATTCCCCATCCAGATAAGCCAGTTTTTCGTCGATATCCAAATCCCCATAAAGATAGATATAGCTGTTGGAAGGATGGTAGTATTTCCTGTGGAACTCCAAAAACATTTCCTGCGTAAGGCTTGGTATGGCCTCCGGATCTCCCCCGGACTCATAGCCATAGGTGGTATCCGGATAAAGGGATGCCATGATGCGGCTTTCCAGGAGATCATCCGGGGAAGAGAGCGCCCCCTTCATCTCGTTGTACACAACACCGCTGTATTCCAAAGGCTCCGCCGCATCCTCAATCTCGTAATGCCAGCCTTCCTGCATCAGGATTTCCGGAGTCTCGTATATGGCAGGGTAGAACACCGCATCCAGATAGACATCCATGAGATTCCGGAAATCCTTGTCATTGCGGCTCGCCACAGGGTACACGGTCTTGTCGGGATAGGTCATCGCATTGAGGAACGTATTGAGCGAGCCCTTCACAAGCTCCACAAAGGGTTCCTTCAAAGGATACTTGCGAGAACCGCAGAGAACGGAATGCTCCACGATATGCGCCACGCCCGTATCATCCGTGGGAGGCGTGCGAAAGGCAATGGAAAAGACTTTGTTGTCATCCTCATTCTTCAAATAAAAAAGCCGTGCCCCCGTCTTTTCATGCACGAATTCGAAGCCCTCGGAATCCGCCTCGGGAATTGTCTGCATCTTCAAAAGACGAAAGCCATGCACCACATCATTTATTTTCATGGAAACCTCCTATATGCTCTTGTTCCATATCCATTATAATGCCTATATTATATACCACAAAGGCTTCAAAACTCAATGCCCTGCTGCGCCCGGATGCCCTTTTGATAGGGATGCTTCACCAGCCGCATCTCCGTTACGAGATCAGCACGCTCCACAAGGGACGGCAGGGCATCCCTGCCCGTGAGCACCAGATGCAGGCCACCGGGGCGTTTATCCAAAAGCCCCATAACCTCCGCCTCGCTGACGAGCCCGAACTTTACGGCATAATTGATCTCATCGAGGATGACCATGTCCCAGGATCCGCTCCCGATGGCTTCCTGCGCCTCCAGCAGCGCCTGATGGGCAGCTTCCTTGTGCTCCGCCTCATGTCCATCTTTTCTTTGGGTAAATCCCAAGCCGCGCTGCCTCACCTGAATGCGCCCATCCATCTCCGAAAGCTTTCGGATGGATTCAAGTTCCCCATAGTTCCATCCGCCCTTGATGAACTGCAGGATGAGCACCCGAAGCCCATCCCCCCAGGCCCGCAGGGCCAAACCCAGCGCAGCTGTCGTCTTGCCCTTGCCGTCCCCCGTATGGACAATGACCAGCCCTGTTTTCTCCATCGCCGCCACCTCGCATATCGCAATTTCTCCTTTTGAATACTTCGCAATCCCTTTGAAAATTCCTGCTTCCTGATTGTTTGGGAACAGATTTTATGATATCATCAAGAAAACATGGGGAGGTATTTATGAAAAAGATTCTGTTAATTCTGTTATTCCTCTGCATGATTTCTGCCAATGTCCATGCAACACCTGAGCAAAGGGCAGAATATGCGGGGATGCCGGGTTTCGTATCGGCATATACTTATGAAGATGGCGAGTGCTTTCTTGACCTCGCCTCTGTCTCTGCCGAAGACTACAACCCGCCCCGCTACCAAATCAGTGCCACCACCTATTTCATCACCGACCACACTTCGAATATCTCCGTGCGCTATATGACCTTCCGTTATAACTACTCAAAACAGACCATCTACCTCAAAAGCATGGATGGAAAATGGTACTGGCTGAACCCCGATGAAAATCCCATATCCATGTGCCAGATACAGCTTGCCGACCTGTTGTTCCAGCAATGCTACCAAATGCCATTTATCCATTGATTCCCTTTCCTATGAAACATCCGCAACACGTCGGACACAATAAGAATTGGAGCTTTCATGAAAAAATTTGTCGCATTTGCATTCATCATATTCAGTTTTACCATGCTTTGCATTTTTGTCGCCGAAAAAACAGATGTCATGGGATTGTCAGAAATTCACCTGAATACAGCCTTCCTTCCGAAAGAGGATGGACGCCTCCTGCTTTCCTGGGAGCGTTTTCCCTATCCCTGCTTCTATAACATTGAGATCTATACCAGGACCACCGGTCTGGTGAAAGATGCACCGGAATATCACCTGATTGCCAACGAGTTCACCCTGGACTCTTCCTATGAGCTTCCCCGCACAGCCATTCCCATGTACTATCGCGTATCAGCCTATGGCATGTTTGGCCGCATCAACGGGCCCTCGGAGTACATTGCCAATCCCAATTTCCCGGAGCCTGCCCACCCCATGCCGATTTACAAATACTCTGCAAAAAATCCCGCCAGCCTCATGCCCTTCCTCGTATGGCACTGTGTCCCCGATGCCGTCTGCTACGAGGTGGAACTGCTTTCCGGGCTGCCGGATGCAGAAGGCGGGACCGCCCTTTCCAGGAAAAACCATCTCTACAGCACAAGGGAAGTGTTTACTAACGGATGGCAGGCTGACCTGCGCCCCTACTACAAAGCGCAGAACGTCATTTACTGGCGCGCGCGGGCAATGGGACTCCATCATGAACCCATCGGCGAATTCTCGGATGCAGAGCCCATCACCATCGACCCTGCCAAGCCTCTTCCCGACCATCCTCTCATCAATAACTTTGACCGGATGCCAAACTTCGAGCAGCCCCTCTATCCTGTCTTCGAATGGATCCCTCTCAACGGAGTCAACCGCTACGAGGTGGAACTCATGGTCCATCCTCCAGAGGAGGAAAACAACACCCTTCCCACAGAAGACCGCGCCTGGCATCAAACAGTCACCAACGTCTCCGCATGCTATGACGAGTACCCTCGTCCCTATGCCGGAGAGTATTACTGGCGCGTCCGGGGCATCGATGACAAGGGCAGTACCATCGGCACTTATTCCGATTCTGAGGAATTCATTGTAAAGGAGCATGACTCCGGCATATTTGCTGCCGTATTCGGCGACAGCATCACCCATGGCGGAGGGGCCATGTCCTATTCACCGGCATCACTGGAATACAGTTACAACACCTATCTCGATTTTCCTGCCATAAACCTCGGCAGGAGCGGCGATACCTCCTATACCTCGCTGGAGCGTTTTGAGCAGGATGTCCTGCCCTTCCACCCCAAAAACCTCCTGATTCTCACAGGCACCAACAGCCTGAGGGCAGAGGAGATCTCTGCAGAAGATGTCATTGCCGACATCCGCGCCATGAGGGATCTTTGCAACAGGAACAACATCCGCCCCATTTTCCTCACACTCATGCCCATCCATCCAAAAAACATTGCCTACGCCTTCCATGCAGAAACCGACCCGGAATGGCATGACAAACTGGACACCATCAACGGCTACATCCGTGAGCAGCCCTATTTCATCGACCTGGAACCCTACTTTTACGATAAAACGAGGACCGCCCTGGATTACGGTTTCTCCATTGACGGTCTCCATCCGGATATCCGCGGAAAGATGCTCATGGGGGAAATCATCAACATGCACAAGGATCTCCTGGCCGATTGAACTCTGACGCAGCGACAATATTACCGAAATTCTTGACCCATCACCTCTATCAGGCTTTCCTGATAGAGGATTTTTTTCCTCCTCTGCATGGCCTCAGCCAGGGGCTGCAATGCCGGGTGAAGATTTTCCGGCAGCTTTTTCAGCCTTTCTTCCGGCAAGGGCTGGCTGGCCTCGGCGTACTCTGCCAGTGTCATATGCCAGAGACCGGCCCCGGAATACTTTTGCAGCAAACGGTTGGCAATGGACAGGCCTTCCGGATCGAAGTCCCCACCGTAAAGGAATTTGGCACCGCCTGCAGCCAGCTTGTCCAGCAGTGCCCAGGAAGCGGCTTTCAACTGGCCGTGGAGAACTAGCAGAGGGGTGCTTCTGCCCCTTTCCTGCAGGATATCCAGCAAAGTGGAAAACACCCCGGAATTTTCCACGATATAAACAGGCGATTCTGCCAAGGGCTGGATCTTTTCTGCCCGCACGATCTCACGAAAGGGAACATTCAGGGGAGACAGATTCTCTGCGGCCTGCCGCCAGTACTCTATCTCCCTGCCTGCCCCATCATAGGCCCTGAGGCCATAGACTGTGGCGAAATTCAGGATATCATCCCTGAGGATATGGTAGGCATACAGAAGCTCTGTTCGCCCATCTGCCTCCCGTGGCACAGATTCTCCCTTAAGAAAGGCCAGTGCCTGAAGGAAGAGCCTGCCCTCCTCCCGATCAAAATCCAGGCCGTGGGGACTCCCCGTCACCCGATTGGCAAAGAAAGGAAGCCTTTCATAGGCCTGGGGAAGATTGTCCAATGCCCGGGCCACAGCAGCAAGAAGTTCCTCCCTCTGATAGAACTCCCGCTGGGGCAGACGCAGTTCCCTGGACTTCAGCGCCTCCAGCCAGGCCAAGGCGGGGCCGCTCCTGCAAGTTTCGGACAACCTTTCCTGGATAATCTGCCTGGCTGCTTTTTCCCTTTGCCGCTCTTCCTGCTTGGAGGCAAAGTCCCTGGGCATCAAGGCCAGCAGAAACTCCTCCAAAGACAGGCTGCCAAAGCGGGTCCTTTCCCAGGCAGCGGCAAATTCCCGATAAGTGAGCCTGTCTCCCCGAAGCACCTCCCTCCGCAGGTAGGCAGAAATATCCCGCGCTCCGGCAGTATCCAGCCTGGTCAGCTTCAGACTGCCGCCGAAGTGACCCAGGCTGCGGTATTTTTGGCAAAATTCCCGGGCCAGCTTCAACAGCACCGGGTGAGCCTCAAAATAGCTTCGGGCCTCCAGAAAAAGTTCCTCAGCCATCCTCTGCCTCCAGCATAACCTTCTTTTCCCTGCCATTCCAGTGATAGGGCAATAGGGACACATAACCTGCGTTCAGGGGGCGCAACAGCTCGTAGATATTAAGGCTTGGCACCACGTCGTAGTCCCCCCATACTGCCTGGGAATTCATGATGTAGTTGAAGCCCATCTGCTCCACCAGACGGAACATATCCCGCATGTTCTGCTCATCCACCCCGGCGAAGGCCTCATCAAGCGTGATGAGCCTTGGAGCCTCCGCCCCCGCATCCATGTAACGGGAATAGGCGGCAGAAAAGAGGGGCACATACATGGCCATGGCCTTTTCTCCCCCGCTGAAGCGGAAAAAGGCCTTGTCCGTAAGTTCCCGGCGCTTGATTTGCTCTCCCTTGTCGTAGTAAAGACGGAAGCGGAACCAGCGGCGGTAGTCCAGCTGGGCCCGCACGGATGCCTGGAAGGCTTCGGCATCCTTTTCCTGTGCCTCGGCCTCCTCCCGGGCCCTGCCGATGCGGTGGGCGAAATGGGCCTCCAACCTTTTCATATCTTCTTCCTTCATGAGCTCCGGGTCGCTGTGAAGAAGCTCCACCAGCTCCGCCGTATCCAGTTCCTGGTCCTCCTCCCCGGTGAGAGGCTTCCACTCCAGACGGAACCGCAGGGCACTGGAGGTCTCGCTGCCTGCCATCAGGCGGTTCATCTTCCTGATCCAATCCTCGGCCCCGTAAATCCTGTCGCTGATGGTGCGGCCGATGCTGTTCATGATGATTTCCTGATAGATTTGCTTGTCCTGCTCAGAAAGGAGGCTCTCCTGCTCCGCCAGATGATGCTCCAGTTCCAGCAACTGCTCGTAGGGGGACAGGGGACGTCCTCCTGTTTCCGTCAGTGCCAGCTGACGGGATGCCTGATTTTGCAAAGCCTCCCAGCGGGGCAGGAAGATCTCCTCATCCTCCGGAGAAATTTCCGGCCTTTCCCCTATCTCATCGGGACATTCCCTCAAGGAGAAGCGGTACTCGGCAATCTCGTCCCGATGCAGGGCATACTGCTTCTCCACCCTCTGTGCCAAAGCGAGCAGGGTGGTCTCCCTGTCCTTCCTGCGAGCCTGCATGAGCTCCGTGAGGCTCTTTTTCTCAAGCACTCCTCCAAAACTCCGCAGTTCCTCTGCCTTGACCAGATCCTGCCAGCTTGAGAGCAGTCTTTGGTACAGCTGACAGCGCCGCCGGACTTGCTCCAGCCCGACAGCCAGGCTTTGCTGCTGCTGCTCCCGCTGGCCCAGTTCTCTGGAAATGCGTCCCAGTTCCCCGGGAATGGCCGTGAGCCTCGCCACCACTTGGGCAATGCGGGCCTCAATGGCATCAGCATCCATTTCCTCCAGCTGCCGTGCCAGAGCCTCAATGGTCTTTTTCAGCCTGGAGAGAACCATATCTTTGTCCAGAAGCTCCCCCTTCAGTACATCCACTTCTCCGGCGGCATAGTCCCGCTCCTGCCGGTGCTGGCGACAAAACTCCGCCGTATGGGCGAAGTCCGCATCCAGCAGGATCAGCCGATGCTGCCCTTCCCCGTATTCGGAAAGAGCTCCCAGTGCCTCCTCGTAGGCAACAGAGGCAAAAGGCAGACTGGTCCCTCCACGCAGCTCCTGTATTTTCTTTCTTTCCTGCAGGAGCGCTGCTGCCAGTTCCTTTTTGGCCTCCTCCTTGACCAGGATGCGCTGTTCCTGACGCTCTATTTCCTGCTCCCGGCTGCGAACTGCCTCATAGACCTGCCGGGCCTGGGCGGGACTTGGGAAGCGATCCCTGGCCTGCTGCAGGGCAGCGCTTTCCGCAAGCAAGTTCTCTTCCACATTGCGGGTCTGCTCCAGCTCATTTTCCAGCCCTGCGATTTCCTGCTCTTTTCCCCAATCTGCTGGCGACGATAGGCTTCACGGGCCTGCTTGCCGACAAAGAGGACATTTTCCCTTTCCGCCGCCCTTCCGGTCAGACTCCCCAAGGCATAAGCCCCCCGGGAGACATTGAGGGAAATGCCGCTGCCCGGACGATACAAATCCCCATTCACTTCTATGGAAGCCAGAATCTCGGCAATGCGATCCTCCTTCAGGCCGCTTTCCCCGAGCACCGGCTCCAGATAATCCAGCAGGGACTCGGAGAGCATTACCGGCTCTCCGGACATGAGCACCGCCCCCCGCATTTCCTCCGGCAGTGTGGCGGCTGTTTCGTTTTTCTCCAACAGCAGGGCATTCAAAAGCCCCGACTCCAGCAGAGCAGATTCCAACCGCTCCCGCTGCTCCGCCGTGACCCGGGGACGGAATTCCGTGGCCTCATAGAGGGGAAGGAAAGGAATTCCCTGCTCCTGCAGCTGCGTTCTGGCCCTTTGGCACGCCTCGGAGAGTTCCGGTTCTACCTCTTTTGTTTCCTTCAAGACCCGCAGCTCTTCCTGGGCTGTCTCCGCCTTCTCCCCGATTTCCTGCAGGGTCAGGCGCACCTTGCCAATGCGAGTGTCCAACTGCCGTTGCAGATGGCTGACGATGGCGTTCAGCTGATTCTGGATCTCCAGCCAGTCGGTGCCCTGATAAAGGTCCCGCAGAGCTCCCGTCAAGCGGATTTCCTCCTCCTTGGCCAGGGGCAAGGCGGTCCCTGCCGCCTGCTTCCACTCGTAGAAGGACTTCACCAGGTCCTCCCTTGCTTTCTCCAGAGATTCCAGCAAGCGGCGATGCTCATGACGGCAGTCATCCAAATGGCGGTTTTCCTCACCCAGTTCCCGTTCCATCTGCAGGGCTGTCCTCTCCTGTTCCTCATAGCTTCGGAGTTCCTTCTGGATTTGCAACAGGCGCTGCTGATGGTCTTTTCGCTCCCGCTGCCACAGTGCGAAGTGCTCCCCGGCCTCAGCCTTTCCCAGGCCAAAGCCCTGCACCAAGGCCCTGTGGGAAGAAAAATCCGCATTTTCCGCCAAGGACAGCAAATCCTCCAGCAGTTCTTCTACCTGACTTTCCAGCCGGGCCAACTCTACCTCTTCCTTTTGCGCCATTTCCTGCAACTCCAGCTCCCGGCGGCGCATTTTGCCCAGAGTCTCCTCCTTGCGGATCCGCTGGGCAGTCTCCATTTCCAGCTGGCTTTCCGCTTCCTTTTTCTTCTCCGCCGCCTTGTATGCCTCATGCTCCTGCAGATCCCTCTGCTCCCGGCGCAGAGCCTCAGCTTCCACCGTCAGCTCCTGCTGGCGGACCTTGGCGGCTTCCGCTGCCCGGGCGGCCCTGTCAAGTTCGGCCTCCTGCTCCCCGGCCTGATCCCTCAGCCTCTGGATGGACCGGCGGCACTCCGCCTCCCCCAAGGCTCGCTCTGCCAGCACCGCCCGATTATAGGCAGTATAGGCCTTGCAGATGGCCTCAAAGGCTCCCTGTTCCCGCTTCAGCTGCTCGATTGCCAGACGGGTCTTTTCCATATTTTCCAGAGTCTCCGCCAGAGGCCTTAGATCCTCATCGGAGAGGGTTGGCAAAGACTCATTCAGTATCTCGTAAATGACGCTGGGCTTGAAATCACGGGAAAGCTTGGGGCTGCGGAGCTGTATAAGGAGCTTCATCAGCTCCTCGTACTTGCCAATATCCTCAAAACCGAAGATATACTGGTTCACCATGGTCATGTACTCCCGTTGTTCCGTGGTGACCCGGCCTCCCTGGCCGATGGCGTTTTCCAGTTCCCGGCGGGTCAGGGGTAGCTTCTGATTCTCCCCGGTTTCCGGATCCTTGCCCAGGCGGTAAAGAAAGAAATCCTCCCCGATGCGGCGGCCATCCTGCAGCACAAAGCCCCAGAAGTCCACCTTGGAATTGCCCCTGCGGGCATGAAGGCCGATGCCGGTGGTGATGTACTGGTCGCTGTTCTCCCGCTTGTATTCCAGATAGAGGTAGCCCGTGCGCTCCTCGTATTCGCTGATTTCCTTTTCCCCCAACAGATAGTCATCCATGGTGCGGGACTTGGAGCCGAAGCTGTCCAGCCGATCCGCCCGCTTCACCCCGTCCAGCAGGACAGTCACAAGACTCTGCATGGTAACAGACTTGCCGGAGCCGTTGCTGCCCCGAAGAAGCAGCCGCCCTCCTGCAAAATGGAATTCAGCCTCATCATAATACCAATAGTTCAAAATGCCAGCCCTGTTGGCCTGCCAGCGGTTTTCACTCATGCCTTCTCCTCCGATTTGCCGCTCTCCTCTGCCTTTTGCCAATCCTCGGGATAGGTGCCCTCCAGGCGGAAGATGGCCGACAGAAGCCTGATGGAACCATTTTCCTGAACTTCTGCCATGCCCCATGCCTCCATTTCTGCCAGCAGTTCCTCTGACAGGCGCTTCTGGCTCATTTCCCGGTATTCCTTGGTCCAGCCACTCTTGACAGCCTCCGTCAAAGCCTGCAGGTGCTGCTTCCATTCCCCTGCCGCCAGGTCATGGTCCAGTGTCTCCTCGGGCAGCTGCCGCAAGTAATGGGACAAATGCAGCATAATGTCATGGATTCCCCGGAACCTGACGGGGAAAATATCCCGAAACCAGGCATTCTGCTCATGGGACACCGCCAGAGCGGCATTCTGGTAAAGCTCATAGTGGAGCCCCAGCCAGTCTTCCAGGTCATTCTTGATGCGCTCCCGGCGATTCCTCAGGTAAAGGAAATCCAAAGGGTCCTCTCCCTTGTAGAGCACCGGGGAGAGAAGGAGTTCCCGATAGAGACGCTGGCGGCGCAAACGTGCGGTCTGTGCCTCCTCGGTGCTTTCCGTAAAGAATTCCGCCTCCATGAGCTCTTCGAGACTGTTGTATTGCTGCAGTTCCTTGGGAAAGTTCCGCAAAAAATAGCGAGAAAGAGCCGTGACCTCATAGAGAGCCTCCCCTGCCGCCACGCCGTCCTTGATCCCCCCGGAGACAAAGCCTTCGCTCTCATCATCCACGATGTTGATCATGCCTTCCTCCGCCAGGAACTTCAGCACCCTGATCAGGGACTTGCGCCAGCCGTAGTCCTCCCAGCTGAGCTTCTTGGTGAAGGCATCCTCAGGATAGTAGGAAAGGAGTGCCTCCGCCAGATCCCCCAGCAGGAACTGACCTCCCGTCTCGTATTCCTCCAAAAAAGCCAGCACGCAGGAGAGCAGCACATAGTCCTCCTGGCTTTGCATGGCGCTGAGACCCATAAAGCCCCTGGGCCTGGCGGGGATTTTTTCCAATTTGTAGAACTGGGCGGTGACCAGCAGAGGCCAACCGCACCTGTCACGAAAAAATTGCCGCAAGGGTCTTTCCAGGCGCCGTATCGAAAGATATTCCTCCGGCATGTCCCTGCGGGTGACCCAGCGGTTTTC
>JAFSWY010000391.1 GCA_017444295.1 Selenomonadaceae bacterium
CTTTCCGTCCGTGTAAAAGGCAATGGCGCCATCCTCGTCCGTCCGGCAGATCCGGATTCCGGCCTCCTGCACCTTCTGCACCGTCTCCTGATGGGGGTGCCCGAAGGTATTGTCCTTTCCCACGCAGAAAACCGCCCATTTCGGGGAGGCAGCCCTCAGGAACTCATCCGAGGTCGATGTGCGGGAACCATGGTGGCCGCATTTGAGCACCGTGCAATGGATATCGGGGTGCTTTTTCAAAAGCTTCGCTTCCTCTTCCTTGACGAGATCCCCTGTCACCAGGAAGGAGGCATTTCCATAGCTCACGCGATAGACATTGGAGACCTCGTTGCCCGTTCCCTTTTTCTCCGCCACAGGTGCATAGAGCACCTCGATTTTCACGCCATCCACCTCGAACACCTCTCCTTCCCGCGCCTGGGCAAAGGTGGTTTTTTCCATTTCCGCAGGAGAAATCCGCATGCTCTTTTGATAGGCCTCCCGTCCCTCGCTGGCAGTCACGATGGCATTCACGGGCATGCGCCCCAGGATTCCCCCCGCCCCCGCCGCATGGTCCTCATGGCAATGGGTCAGGAAGATGCAGTCCAGTTTCGTCACTCCGTAATGCAGGAGATAGGGCACATCGACGCGGCTCCCCACATCGAATCCCCCGTCCCTGGTGCCGCCGGTATCGAACATCACGGCATGGCCATGCACCGTCTTCACCATCATCGCATCTCCCTGCCCCACGTCGATAAAGGCAACCATGACCTCCGGAGGCCTTGACCATCTCCATCCTGCAAAGAACAGGATGCCTGCCAAAAGAGCGCACAAAATGCCCTTCCGATATGGGAAAAGCCGGGCTCTGACAAGGGCCTTCCTCTCCGATGACTGTATGGCATAGACCAGGACACCGTAGAAGACGCTTCCTGCGCCAATGCCCATGGTGGGGAAATAGATCTGGCTGCCGGGAAGCCTTGCCATCCAGCGTGTCATCTCATAGACAAGTCCCAGGAGCAGGCTGTCAAAAAGAAACATCAGCCTGCCCAGGAAGGGCAGCAGCCATGCAACGATGCCCGCAAAAAGCCCCAGGACAATCATGCCCTCCACAATGGGAACCACCACGAGATTCGACAGCAGGGAGGACAGGGAAAGCTGGTTGAAATACCAGGCCAGGATGGGAAGTGTGAAGGCCTGTGCCGCAACGGTGATGGAAAGGCTCCCCGCCAGGAATTCACGCAGCCCCCTCTCCTCCATCCAAAGGCGCAAAGGCGGCGCAACGAAGAGAAGCCCCGCCGTCGCCGCAAAGGAAAGCTGAAAACTGATATGGAAGAGCAGCAGGGGCGAGATGAGCAGCATTGCGATTCCCGTAAGCAGAAGAATCCTTCGCGCATCATTTTCCCGCTCCAGTGCCAGGGCAAGGAAGGCCAATCCTCCCATGATGCCCGAACGGATGACGGGCGGGACACAGCCCGACAGGACACAGTACACGGCAATCACCCCGATCACCAGCACCGACTGCGCCAGTTTCGGCAGGCGCAGGAAGGTTCCCAGCCATGCCATGACGGCAGCGAGCAGGCTCACATGGGAGCCCGACACGGAGAGGATGTGCACGATGCCCGTCGTCGTGAAGGCATCCACCAGTTCCGGCCTCA
>JAFSWY010000048.1 GCA_017444295.1 Selenomonadaceae bacterium
CATGTAGAGAGCATTGCTGCTTTCACGGATATCCGAATAGATGACCCCCTCGTCAATGACAGCTTCCACGGGGATTTCCTTCATGAGCCCCTCCAATTCCTTCTGACGGTCCTCGTCCACATGTTCCAACAGGACATGAAGGATGCTGTTACCGGAGACATTGAGCCAGTAGGGCTGAAATTTGCAACCCTCGTCAAATATCCCTTCTGTTCCTCATCCATTGCCTCACTGGCCAGCAAATGGCGATGGCATGCATAGGTGTCCTGCAACACAGAAGAAAGCATGGATAGCATGGAAGCATACGTCGGCCGTTGCACTTCCTTCAACGTAAGGAACACCACGGGCCGGGTGCCCTGCTCCCGCATGTACTTCTCCCCCGCCCGCCCGATGTCCAGTCCCGCAAACAGTTTCCTGTTTTCCTCGGCATTCTCCAAGGCAAAAAAGTATTGAATCATAGAGAGTGTCAGTGTCTTGCCGAAACGGCGGGGACGGGTCACCAAGATAATCTTTTCTTGGGAATCCAATAATTCCCGGATGAACCGAGTCTTGTCAACAAAGTAATAGTCCCTCTGGATCAATTCCCCAAAATCCTCAATACCCACAGGCATGGGGCGTTTTCTTTCCTGCACCTCGGACACCTCCAATACATACGCTTCTTCTTGCGTTCAGTATAGCATAGTTCCTCTCCATAAACCACCCCGCACCTTCGGCGACATCCCTACAGGAAATCAACCACCAGCTTCTTCTCGTCATCAAGATACACTCCATAACATGACGAATTTTGCATAGACTTTTCGATTTGCTCAATTGAACGCTTATCTGCCCAATAGGTCATCCTGAGAAGCCTCGCAGCTTCGTTGACCTTTATGTCCTCCGAGCCAGCAACAATTCTATAATTCATAACATGCGTCTCCATTTCATTGAATCAAGATGGCCATCCGAAAGTATTTCCTGCCTTTCCACTCTGGATTTACACCGTAGGATGCAACAACACACGAGTGCTTTCAATGACATTTTTTCAACACGCTCTGTTTCAAGCATAAAAAAGCCGCCCACCTTGTGCCGGACGGCTAATGAGACAATATCAACTTACAATCTTCCTGTGGTTGCCCCGTTTGAACCTTGCCAGCTTCTCCTCGGAGCAGGGTGGGCAATCAGGATCATATACAAAACCGATTTCTTTGGCTCGCCGTATTTCCTCCCTACGCTTCTCCGGAGTCATAATCTTCTTGGCTTCCTCCAAGGTCATTCTAACCATTGCCATTCGTATCTCCTCCTTTCTGCCTTTGTTGCAAGCCTGGCAGAGATAATCCTCACAACATCCCCTTCACGATATGTCACTACCACGTACAATACATCATCCACCATTCCAATGATATCATACCTATCCTCATCTTCATCATGTTTGTAATCATATTCCTCAATGTAATAATCATCCTCGAAGACAAGTATAGCGTGCTCAAATGAGATGCCATGCTTCTTCTTGTTTCCAATATTCTTTTCTTCATCCCATTCAAAAAACATTGTTTTCACCTGCTTTTATTATAACGCATTGTTCAAATTTTGCCAAAGGCAAAATCTTCCAATTGACGTTTCCCCTATGGGACTGTTGCGTCGCAACGAGGCGGGAGATAGTAACTCATCTCACTGCTATTTGCCTCCTTCCCCCCATCTATAGAGGTTTAGGGGCATCTCTTGCCTCGTTATAACATAGAGAAAGGCGACATCGCAAGGATGCCGCCCTTCCCCATAAACAGCCTGATGTGACACGTCATTACATTTTTCAGAAAAAAGCTGGCAAATCGCGTTGCCAGCTTTTCCCTTACATTTTTGACTTATTCTATGCCTCATGCTTCCGGCGCTTCCGCCGGAGCTTCCTCACCCGGCAGTTCTTCCGCATCGACCACCCGCAGACTGCGATAGCGGCTCATGCCGGTACCGGCGGGGATGAGCTTGCCGATGATGACATTCTCCTTGAGGCCGATCAAGGGATCCACCTTGCCCTTGATGGCCGCATCGGTAAGCACCCTCGTGGTCTCCTGGAAGGACGCTGCGGACAGGAAGGAATCCGTTGCAAGGGATGCCTTCGTGATGCCCAGCAGGATCGGCTTCGCCACAGCCGGTTCGCCGCCGCCCTCGATGGCCTCCGTATTCGCTGCCTCGAAGGAATTGATGTCGATGTATTCGCCCGGCAGGAAGCCCGTGTCGCCGGACTCCTCAATCTTGACCTTGTGGAGCATCTGACGCACCATGACCTCAATGTGCTTGTCGTTGATCTCAACACCCTGGGATTTGTAGACCTTCTGCACCTCGTAGACAAGGTAGCGCTGTGTCTCCCTGAGACCGCAGACCTTGAGGATGTCATGGGGGTTCACGGAACCCTCGGTGAGCTTGTCCCCTGGCTTCAAATGATCCCCGTGCTTGACTGCCATACGCGCACCGTAAGGAATCGCATATTCGCGCACCTCGCCCGTTTCCGGAACGATGGTGACCTTGCGCATGCCCTTTCCGGTATCCTCCACCTGGGCATCGCCCTCAATCTCTGCAATGATGGCATGATGCTTCGGCTTGCGCGCCTCGAAAAGCTCCTCCACACGCGGCAGACCCTGGGTGATATCATCACCAGCGACACCACCGGTATGGAAGGTACGCATGGTGAGCTGTGTACCGGGCTCGCCAATGGACTGGGCGGCAATGATGCCGACAGCCTCGCCCACCTCGACTTCTGCCTGGTTGGCCAGATCCCGGCCATAGCACTTGATGCACACCCCAAACTGGGACTTGCAGGTCAGGACGCTGCGAATGGAAACCCGCTCGCGCACAGCCGCAATTTTCTTTGCCAGATCCGCGTCAACGCTGTCATTCACCGAAGCGATCTTCTCCCCGGTCTTCGGGTCTATGATATCTTCCGCAAGAACACGGCCAAGAATACGATCCTCAAGGGACTCAATGACGCCATCGCCTTCCTTGATGGCCTCCACCTCGATCCCGCGGACGTTGTTGTCGCGGACACGAAGCTCTGCGGCATCACTGGCAAGGATTGCCTCGATGAACTCCTTCGTCAGCTTCTCCCCCTGGGCAACAACGACATTTCCTTCGCTGTCCACCACATCCTTGGTGACTTCCTTGCCGGACATCTCCTGGACCATCGTATCGTGAATCTTCTTGCGGACAGCATCATCCGGCTCTCCAAGACTGATTGCCTCGGTAATCATGGCATTGCTGACCGCTGAGTCAGAGGTGATGGAAGATCCGCGCACCATGATCTCCGTAACGGAATGTTCCCCGATGGCCATGAGCTCCTCATCGCCCAGCACCGTATCCCGCGCCAAAAGGACCTCTCCGGTCTCCGGATCGCGGACATCGGAGGCAAGCAGGCGCCCCATGAGCATATCATTGAGGATTTCCAGGGCATCAAAGGTGCCGGATGCAAGACGTGCGCGCTCACGGATGAGATTCACCGTGGACACATCGCAGTCATCCTCGCGCACAATGACATCCTGGGCCACATCGACGAGACGGCGGGTGAGATATCCCGAGTCAGCCGTGCGGAGTGCCGTATCCGCCAGACCCTTGCGGGCACCATGGGATGAAATGAAGTAATCGGAAACAGAAAGTCCCTCGCGGAAGTTCGCCGTAATCGGCAGGTCGATGATCTTGCCGGAAGGATCCGCCATAAGGCCGCGCATACCGGCCAGCTGGCGCATCTGCTGCTTGTTGCCCCGGGCACCGGAGTCCGCCATCATAAAGATCGGATTGAAGGCATCCATGTTGTCCATCATGGCATCCGCCACATCATCGGTGGCCTTGTTCCAAAGGTTGATGACCTTATGGTAGCGCTCGTCCTCCGTGATGAGACCGCGATTGAACTGATGCTCCACCTTGTTGACGATTTTCTGTGTGTTCTCGATGATGTCCTTTTTCTCCGGCGGCACAATGACATCGGAGATTGCCACCGTCATGCCGGCAAGGCAGGCATAATGATAGCCAAGGTTCTTGACGGTATCGATGACCTCGGCGGTCTTGGTTGCCCCGAAATGGTTGAAGCAGTTCGCAACCAATTTGCCGATCTCCTTCTTGTTCATGAGAATGCCCAGGGACCACTCGCCGGTTTCCTTGTCCTGACGGTAATAGCGGAGCTCCTCGGGAAGGATCTCATTGAAGATCATGCGCCCAAGGGAGGTACGGACCATTCCATAGCCTTCAATGCGGACCTTGATCTCTGCCTGGATTTCCAGTGCATGCTCCTGATAGGCCAAAAGCGCCTCGCTGATGCCCGTGAGGACCTTTCCCTCACCCTTGGCGCCCGGACGGATGATTGTCAGATAATAGGAACCCAGCACCATATCCTGGGTCGGAACAATGATGGGCTTGCCGTCCTTCGGCGCCAGGATATGATTGGCCG
>JAFSWY010000392.1 GCA_017444295.1 Selenomonadaceae bacterium
AGGCAAGCACATAGTCGTGCTCTGTGATAGCTGGTACCCGAAAAAGAAATTCATCAGCAGAATCCTTTCGCATGAGAACGCCGACATAATATGCAACGTACGGGTTGATACGGCCATTTACGATTTGCCACCAGCACGCACAGGGAAAAGAGGACGCCCCTGCAAGAGAGGTGCCCAGCTATCGTTGGATGACTTCACGTATTGCGTGATATGGTCAAGCATTGGAATAATGCGGCTTAAAGTTGTAAACTGGTGATTTGTTTACTATATCTGCAAATAAGCCCCGCAGGGAAGCCTGCGGGGTTAGCGTTTAGTTTGTGATGCCGGGGCGCGTCATCTGTTCCGGTGACATGATCTGGTTGAGCTTGTCCTCTGGAAGAATGCCCTTTTCCAGGATGATCTCACGAATCGGACGGCCCGTGTTATAGGCTTCCTTGGCCAGCATGGCGGACTGCTCGTATCCGATATGGGGCAGGAGCGCCGTCACCACGCCCACGCTGTTGTCCACCCACTTCTGGCACTGCTCGCGGTTTGCCTCCATGCCCTCAAGCAGCTTGTCCACGAAGGTGCGGCAACCGGCGGCGATGTAGTTCATGGAACTGAACAGGTTGTAGGCCATGATGGGCTCCATGACATTGAGCTCCAATTGACCGTTCTCCACCCCAAGGGTCACGGCGAGATCGTTGCCGATGACCTGATAGCAGGCCTGGTCAAGCACCTCGGCAATGACGGGATTGACCTTCCCGGGCATGATGGAGGAACCCGGCTGACGCTTCGGCAGGCTGATCTCTGCAAGCCCGCAGCGGGGGCCGGAAGCCATGAGGCGAAAATCGTTCGCCATTTTGATGAGCACCAATGCTGTATTCTTGAGGGCCGAGGAAACGTCCACGAAGCCGTCGGTATTGTTTGTTGCGTCAATGATGTTCGTGGAGGTCTCGAAGTTCTCTCCTGTGATCTCGCGAAGCTTGCGGGCGACGGCCTTGATATAGGCAGGCTCCGCATTGAGGCCCGTCCCGACGGCCGTACCGCCCATGTTGATGAGACGGATGCTGTCGATGGCCCACTCCACGCGCTTGATGCTGCGGCGGATGGCCGAGGCATAGGAGCCCATTTCCTGCCCCAGGGTAATGGGAACGGCATCCTGAAGATGGGTGCGCCCCATCTTCAGCACATCCTTGTACTCTTCCGCTTTCTTTTCAAGGGCAGAAGCGAGGTACTCAAGGGAGTCCGTTACCTTATGGCTCTTGTAGGTCAGGCAGACCTTGATTGCCGTGGGCAGGGAGTCGTTTGTGGATTGGGCCATATTGGCATGGTTGTTCGGGGAAATGATGTCATAGCGTCCCTTCTCCTCACCGATGATTTCCAGGGCGCGGTTGCAGAGCACCTCATTCATGTTCATGTTGATGGAGGTTCCCGCACCTCCCTGGATGGGGTCTACAGGGAACTGGTCGATGAGCTCTCCGTCGATGATTTCCTCTGCTGCCTGCACGAGAGCATTTCCAATCCTTCTTTCCAGGCGTCCCGTCTCCATGTTTGCCTGCGCCGCAGCTTTCTTCACCTTTGCCATGGACTTGATGAAATCCTCATCGAGTCTCCTGCCCGTGATGCTGAAATTCTCGATGGCCCGCATGGTCTGCACACCATAGTAAACATCATCGGGAACCTCAAGCTCGCCCAAAAAATCATGTTCTTTTCTCATGTCTTCGCCTCCTTGAAGATTTTTCCATATATTTTGATATATCTTAATTATAACCCATTGTTCAAATTTTGCCAAAGGCAAATCTTCCAATTGACGGATTTGTATCAAATCCCTGTACTTGAGGCTTTTCGGCAGGAAATCCCCTGTGGGATGTCGAATAAAATAAAGATGAAATTACGGAAAGCATTTCGAGATGATGAGTGAAGGCGGCGTTTTGCGTATGGGAAAGTACGAATTCACGAAGGAACAGATGGAATTTATTGAAGGGCTGAGGCAGCCTTTCGCTGTCTATCAGTTCCTCAATAAAAAAGTCGTTACCCTCGCCCTTTCGGACGGGTTTTGCAGACTGTTCGGATACGAGGACCGCGCACAGGCGTATTATGACATGGACCATGACATGTACAAGGATGTCCATCCGGACGACGTTGCACGTATCGCCGACATTGCCATCCAATTTGCCACGCAGGGCGGCAGGTATGAAACGATTTACCGGACAAGGAAAAAAGAAACGAAGGAATACATCATCATCCATGCCCTCGGCGAGCATGTGATCACAGGGACAGGGAAGCAGATTGCCCAGGTCTGGTATATGGACGAAGGCGAATACACAGAAGGGGAGTCCTCTGGGTTGAACCGGCTCATGCATAACGCGCTCCATGCAGAAAGCATCCTGAAAGCGAACCGATATGATTATCTGACCGGACTTCCCAGCATGACATATTTCTTTGAGATGGCAGAGATCGCACACAGCGATATGCTGCAGGATGAGGAGAAAAGCCTTGCGTTTCTCTATATCGATCTCGTTGGGATGAAGCATTACAATTATAAGCATGGTTTTGCGGAGGGGGATAGCTTGCTGCGCTCCTTTGCCAAGTTGTTGAGCAGCATATTCTGCAATGAAAATTGTTGCAGGATCGGAGCTGACCATTTCGCTGCGATTGCGGAGGAAAGCGTTCTTGAGGAACTTCTTGGCCGCCTGTTCAAGGAATGGCGCGAAATGGAGACAGAGGCGAAGAGACAGCTTCCCATCCGTGTCGGGATCTATCCCTCCCGCATCGAAAACGTTCCGGTCAGCGTGGCCTATGACAAAGCAAAGATTGCCTGCGACGCAATCAAGGGGAGCTATTCTTCCAAGTTCAATTATTATAGCCAGGCGCTCAGTGACAATATCATAAAGAAACAATACATCATTGAGCATATTGACAGAGCCATTGAGGAAAAATGGATTCAGGTCTATTACCAGCCGATTGTGCGGGCGGCAACCAACACGATCTGCGATGAGGAAGCACTGGCGCGATGGATCGATCCGGTCAAGGGGTTCCTGCCTCCCATCGACTTCATCCCGTATCTTGAGGAGGCGGGGCTTATCTATAAGCTGGATCTGTATGTGCTGGAGCAGATCCTGCGGGATATCAGGACAAAGGAAGCGGAGGGAATCCATATTGTCCCCCATTCCGTCAACCTTTCCAGGTCCGACTTCGATGCCTGCGACATCGTGGAGGAAGTCCGGAAACGCGTGGACGCAGCGGGAGTCAGACGCGACAGGATTACCGTCGAGATCACGGAGAGCGTGATTGGAAAGGATTTCGAGTTCATGAAGGAGCAGGCCGAGCGTTTCCAAGCACTCGGCTTTGCCGTATGGATGGATGACTTCGGCAGCGGTTATTCTTCCCTTGACGTTCTTCGGGGCATCCGGTTCGATCTGATCAAGTTCGATATGGGCTTCATGCGCAAGCTCGATGAGAGCCGGAACGGCAGGATCATCCTGTCCGAGCTGATCAAGATGGCGATGGCCCTGAATGTGGAAACGGTTTGTGAAGGCGTGGAAACCGAGGACCAGATGCGGTTCCTGCAGGAAGCCGGCTGTTCCAAGCTGCAGGGCTACTATTTCAGCAAGCCGACTCCCTTTGCCCAGGTGCTGGAATGGCAGAAAGCCCATAGAGAGGACGGATACGAAAATCCCGAGGAATCTTCCTACCATGAAGCCATCGGGCGCATCAATCTCTTCGATCTTGCCGCAATCGCCAGCGAGGAGAAGGATGCTTTTCGCAGGGCATTCAATACGATTCCCATCGGCATTCTCGAGGTCAGGGACAATGACTTCCGCTTTGTGAGGGGAAATCCTTCTTATCGGGATTTCGTCAAACGGTTCTTCCATGTCGAATTGTCCGAAAAGAGCGGGTCTTTTGAGAAATATAGCGGCAATTTCAGGCGCAATGTCGTGCAGGCCTGCTGTGAACAGGGGAACCGTTCTTTCTACGATGAAGAGAGTCCGGACGGGTCCGTTGCGCATTTCTTCACCCGGCGGGTCGGCGTGAACCCGGTTACGGGGGACATCGCGGTGGCAGTAGCGGTGCTGTCGGAAACAGTACGTTAAAGACGGGACAAGCCCCGTCGAAACGACAAAATGTATATTTTGCCCTTGGCAAAATCTGAACAATGCGTTATGACGGGGACGAGCCCCGTCGAAACGACAAAATGTGTATTTTGCCCTTGGCAAAATCTGAACAATGCGTTATGACGGGGACGAGCCCCGTCGAAACGACAAAATGTATATTTTGCCCTTGGCAAAATCTGAACAATGCGTTATGACGGGGACGAGCCCCGTCGAAACGACAAAATGTATATTTTGCCCTTGGCAAAATCTGAACAATGCGTTATAATACAAAATGTTGTGAAATCCTGTGAAGCAGAGCAGTAGGGCGGGAAGGTCTATAGAGAGCCAGCGGTGGATGGAAGCTGGCGGCCGGGGTGCTTGAACTCGCTGTGGAGGAGCACCGGGGAAATCCGGTGACGCTCATCACGTTACGATGTTGAGAGGGCAGGACTGTCTGCCAAGCAGGGTGGTACCGCGAATTTTCGTCCCTGGCCGGAATCTTCGGCCGGGGGCTTGTTTTTTTGTTTAGGAGGTTTTTTCATGGAAAAGTATTCGCCGCAGGCAATCGAGAAGAAATGGCAGAAAAAGTGGCAGGAAGAGGATGTCTACCGCACGGAGATGGACCCGTCCCTGCCCAAATACTATACATTGGAGATGTTCCCGTATCCTTCGGGGAATCTCCATATGGGACATGTGAGGAATTATTCCATCGGCGATGTCCTGGCACGTTACAAGACCATGGAGGGCTACAACGTCCTGCATCCCATGGGATTTGATTCCTTTGGCATGCCTGCGGAGAATGCCGCAATCAAGAACGGTGTGCATCCTGCGAAATGGACCTACAAGAACATCGGGAACATGGAACGCCAGCAGAAGGAGATGGGGCTTTCCTACGACTGGGAGCGCGAGGTCATGACCTGCGGGCCGGAATACTACAAATGGACCCAGTGGCTGTTCGAGCTGTTCTACAAGAGGGGGCTGGCCTACAAGAAGAAGGCGTCCGTCAATTGGTGCGATACCTGCGGCACGGTGCTTGCCAATGAGCAGGTCATCGAGGGGAAATGCTGGCGGTGCGATTCCGAGGTGCATAAGAAGGACCTTTCCCAGTGGTTCCTGAAGATCACGGATTATGCGGATGTGCTGCTGAAGGATCTGGAAAAGCTCAAGGGATGGCCGGAGCGGGTCAAAATCATGCAGGAAAACTGGATCGGGCGCAGCGAGGGCCTGGAGTTCACACTGGATGCGCCGGAGCTGGGGGAGAAGATTCCTGTCTACACCACGCGTCCCGATACCTCCTATGGCATTACCTTCCTCGCATTGGCGGCGGAGCATCCGCTAGTGGAGAAGATTTGCGAGAACAATCCGAAGGCAGAGGAGATCCGGGCCTTCTGCAAGAAGGTGCGCAGCCAGTCGGAGATCGAGAGGACTTCCGGCGAGTCGGAGAAGGAAGGCATTTTCACGGGCTGTTATTGCATCAACCCCTTCAATGGGAACAAGGTGCAGATCTGGGTGACGAACTATGTGCTGGCGGAGTACGGCACGGGCGCGGTCATGGGCGTTCCCTCCGGCGACCAGCGCGACTGGATGTTCGCGACGAAGTACGGCATCGACAAGATCCTGACCCTGCAGCCGAAGGACAAGGAACTCAAGCTGGAGGAAATGACGGCGGCCTATGTGGAGAAGGAAGGCGTTCTCGTCAATTCCGGCAAGTTCACGGGCATGGAAATGCACAAGGCCATGTCGGCCATCATTGACGAGGCGGAGGCCCAGGGCTTCGGCAAGCGTCGGGTGAACTACCGTCTGCGGGATTGGCTGATTTCCCGCCAGCGTTACTGGGGCGCGCCGATTCCCGTCATCCACTGTCCGCATTGCGGCGAGGTTCTCGTCCCCGAGGAAGATCTTCCCGTGCGCCTGCCGGAGAACGTGAAGTTCGAGCAGGGGGCGGTTTCTCCCTTGGCACAGTGCGAGGAATTCCTCCACTGCAAGTGCCCGAAGTGCGGTGCGGATGCCAAGAGGGAAACGGACACGATGGACACCTTCATCTGCTCCTCGTGGTACTTCCTGCGCTATGCAGATCCCAAGAATGACAAGGAGCCCTTTGCCAAGGACAAGGTGAACTACTGGGCACCGGTGGACCAGTACATCGGCGGCATTGAGCATGCCATCCTGCACCTCCTGTATTCCCGCTTTTTCACCAAGGTCCTGAAGGATGCCGGGCTGGTGGACTTCGATGAGCCTTTCACGAATCTTTTGACCCAGGGCATGGTCATCAAGGACGGGGCAAAGATGTCCAAGTCCAAGGGCAACGTGGTTTCCCCGGAGGAAATCATCGGCAGGTACGGCGCGGATACGGCCCGTCTCTTCATCCTTTTCGCTGCACCGGTGGACCGTGACCTGGAATGGAGCGACCAGGGCGTGGAGGGAGCCTTCCGCTTCCTGGGCCGCGTATGGCGCATTTTGGGGCGGTTTGAGGATACCATCAGGAACGCCCCGAAGGAATACGATGTGTCGGCGCTCACGAAGGAAGAGAAGGATCTTCGCCGCGTGCTCCACGTGACCATCCGGAAGGTCACGGAGGATGTGAGGGACAGGTTCATGTTCAACACGGCCATCAGCTCTATCATGGAGTTGGTGAATGCCTTCTATGCCTTCCAGGACAAGGAAATCAATGCCGGCCTTGCACGGGAGCTTGCGGATGCACTCCTGCGCATGCTGGCTCCCTTTGCTCCCCATATCGCGGAGGAGCTTTGGGCCATCCTCTTTGCGGAGGGGAGCGTCCATCGGCAGAAGTGGCCTGTCTATGAAGAGGCTGCCACGGTGCAGGACGAGATCGAGATCGTTCTGCAGATCAACGGCAAGGTCCGTGACAAGCTGTCTGTCCCGGCGGATGTGGACCGCGCCGCCATGGAGAAGATCGCCATGGAGCAGCCCCGGGTGCAGGAGCTCACGGCGGGCAAGACCATTGTGAAGGTCATCTGTGTGCCGAAGAAACTCGTGAATATCGTGGTGAAGTAAAAATTTTTCTTTCGACAGGAAGATGGAGATTTTTGTCAAATATATACTAGAGAGCGTTAGAATTTCCCGAAGGGAAAGCTTTTACGCTCTCTGCATATACCGCGGGCAAGTTGCAACGAGATGTAAATTTTACTGTTCGCGAGTATAACAAATGGATAGTAGTACAGATGATGCAATTTCGAAACAGCCTGTCTGCAAAAGAGGTGGATTCACGTGTTGAAGGCATATAATCTGGAGTCCCTGCGTCCAGGCATGGTGGTTGGCCGCGATGTGCTGGACACCAATGCGAATGTGCTGATCGGGAAGGGGACGGTCCTGACAGAGAACCAGATCCTTTCCCTGATGGACCGGCCGATCTTTTCGGTATACATTGAGGAGGAAGAACGGGAGGAAATAAATGTTCCGGGCAAGGAGCATTTGCTGGATAATTCCTACGTGACTTGCTATGAGAACGTGTATGCACGGGTATTCCAGATTTTCATGGACTTGCTGGAGACCGAGCCCTTGGACATGGAGGAACTTCATGCCATCGTTGCCGACGAGATACTTTCCAAGCTCTGTGATGGGGCAAAGGCGGTCTCCCAGATCCACAACATGTCCCGCAGCGGGGATTATCTGATCCATCATTGCATGCACGTCGCCATCCTGGCAGGGCTCATGGGGCATTGGAGAAGGTGGCCGAAGGACAGGCAGGTGGACTTTGTGACTTCCGGGCTGCTCCACGATGTGGGCAAGCAGCTCATTTCCCCCGATATCCTGAACAAGCACGGGAAGCTCACTCCAGAGGAGTTCCGAACCATCCAGAAGCATCCGGAACATGGGTATAATATGCTGAAGCTTGGCCCCCTGAAGGACAAGCAGGACATTCTCTTCGGCATTCTGCAGCACCATGAGCGTTGCGACGGCTCCGGCTATCCCAACGGCGTCAAGCGGGACCAGATCAACGAGTTTGCCCTGATTATCGCCCTGCTGGACATTTACGATGCCATGGCGGCGGACAAGGCTTACGCGAAGCGGCGCTCCCCCTTTGATGTGTTCAACATTCTCTATGAGGATGTGCTGGCGGGGAAATTGGACACGGAATACGGTGTCTATTTCATACGGAATCTGTGCCATTCCCTCAATGGCAACTGGGTGAGCCTCAGCACGGGGGAGAAGGGGCGCATCGTCTACATTGACGAAAGCCGTGTGAACTCCCTTCCCGTTGTCCAGGTGGGCGATAACAAATTCATCGATCTCAACCGGGAATCCAGCGTCAAGATCGAGGCCATCCTCACAGCGGAAGAGATATGAGGGAGGGATTGTCCATGGATGAAAAGTCAAAGGAAGAAGAGCTTCGCGATATTGACGTGGAGAAGTACGCAAAGGACTATTCCGAGGAAGGCCTTTGGACGAAAATCAAGGACAATGTTTCCTCCATCGGGCTGAAGCTCATCTACAAGGCGCTCCAGCTCTTCTACGTGGCGCAGTCCCCGAACTGCCCCATGAAGGTGAAGGCCGGCATCTATGCCGCATTGGGCTATCTCATCTCCCCCATCGACCTGATTCCCGATTTCACGCCGATTGCGGGGTATGCCGACGATGCCACGGCCATTGGCATCGCCCTGGTCCTGGCGCAGGTGTACATCACGGATGAGATCAAGGCGCAGGCACGAGGGAAAATCCATGACCTGTTCGGCATGAAGGCACTGGCGAAACTGGATGAGGGGGAAGGCAACAAGGAATGATGGCATGCCAGCTCATTGGTAGAAATAAAATACCGATCAAATCGACAATCGGATGCTGATTTGATCGGCATTTTTACTATGAAATCTTAGCGAATCAAGTCCACAGGACGCAGATGAGCTTTAGATTTCGTGTAAGGGCGTAGTGCGAAACACTGTTTCGCACGGAGTTTGTTGCGCAAATTTTACCCAAAAGTCGGCTGGCAATACATCAAAAGCGGGAGAGGATTGCCTATAATGGAACGGATTACCGAATACCCCGGAATACGAATGGTACAAGGTATACGGGCAGGAGGAGGATGTCCGTGTCCTTTCCCAAGTCCTTGGTATGGATGAGGCAGCGGTTGGAGATCCTGCCGGAATACTTCGAGGAAAAGGCATCCAGCGATGGATGGGACTTGTATCTGGAGGACTTGACTTCTATGGGACAGATTTTGTTTCCGTCGGCCAGAAGGAAGTCAATCTCGTAGTTGTGG
>JAFSWY010000393.1 GCA_017444295.1 Selenomonadaceae bacterium
CGGTCCCTTCGGCGCTGTGAAGGAGCAGTCCTCCGGCCTCTATGCGCAGGAAATGGCAGAGCGTGGCTTCATCACCATCGCCTTTGACCCGTCCTTTACGGGCGAGAGTGGCGGCACTCCGCGCTATGTGGCTTCGCCGGACATCAATACCGAGGATTTCTCGGCAGCGGTGGACTTCCTCTCCGTTCAGGACAATGTTGACCCGGATAAAATCGGTATCATCGGCATTTGCGGATGGGGCGGCATGGCTCTCAATGCGGCGGCTATGGACACGCGCATCAAGGCAACCGTAGCCTCCACCATGTATGATATGAGCCGGGTAAATGCCAATGGTTATTTTGACTATGAAAAGGACGAGGCGACGCTCAAGAAGGAGCGCCAAGCCAATCGCGAGGCTCTGAATGCCCAGCGCACGGCAGATTATAAAGCAGGCACCTACAAGAATGCGGGCGGCGTGCCGGATGTGTTGCCCGAGGATGCGCCCTGGTTCGTGAAGGACTATTTCACCTACTACAAGACGGAGCGCGGCTACCATCCCCGTTCCCTGAACTCCAACGGCGGCTGGAACCAGAAATCATCGCTTTCCTTCGTGAATATGCCCATCCTGTCCTACGCCGATGAAATCCAGAATGCTGTGCTGATTATCCACGGCGAAAAAGCTCACTCCCGCTACTTCGGAGAGGACGCTTTCAAGAAGCTCAAGGGGGACAACAAGGAACTCGTGATAATTCCCGACGCCTCCCATATCGATCTCTACGACAACAAGGACAAGATTCCCTTTGACAAAATCGAGCAGTTTTTTAAGCAGAACATGAGGTAAGGCTATGTCGAAAGAGAGGAACGAAACCGACTTGGGAGCGCAGGATCGGCAGAAGGGCTCCAAAATGTGGACGATTTGTCAGGAAACGCAACGGCGGCTCTGCGAGCTGAACGGCAGCTACCATACGGAAGATGAGATAGTGCAGATTCTTTCGGACATCATCGGCGAGCCGGTGGACGAGAGCTTTCGGATGTTTCTGCCATTCTATGCGGACTACGGCAGGAATATCCATATAGGGAAAAACGTCTTTATCAACTCAGGCTGCCATTTTCAGGATCAAGGCGGCATCTATATCGGCAACCATGCGCTGATTGGCCATAATGTGGTTTTGGCGACCATCGACCATGACCTCAATCCCTTTGACCGCAGCAACCACTATGCTCCCATCCGTATCGGTGACAGGGTGTGGATTGGATCCGGTGCTGTGATTACGAAGGGCGTCACTATCGGTGAGGGAGCAGTCGTGGCCGCCGGAGCCGTAGTGACAAAGGATGTGCCGCCCTATGCCGTGGTCGGCGGTGTGCCTGCCAGATTCATCAAAAAGGTGGAGATGCCGAGTGAGGAAGGGCAGGAGGTGAGCGCATGAACCGGATGGCTTTGTTGTCGTTTCTTTTGGCTTTTCTGTTAGGGCTTACAGCTTGCCAGTTTGGCGGTGCGGAAGAAAAAACGGCAGCTGCACAGAAAACCGAACTGCCAAGCAGTGAGACTGTGGCGAAGGAGACCAAGGGAACAGCAGAAACAGCCAAAGGAGGCAGCTTTGACTTGGTAACAAAAACTGTGGAACTGAACAGCGGCTATGTTATGCCCATATATGGATTGGGAACCTACAGCCTGCATGGCGATACCTGCATCCAAGCGGTGCAGGCGGCGCTCCAAAGTGGCGTTCGTCTCATTGATACGGCTCACGCATACGGCAATGAGGTTGAGGTGGGAGAGGCTGTCCGCACATCGGGAATTCCGCGGGAGGAGATTTTCGTCATCACGAAACTCTATCCCGACCAATTCACCCGTCCGCAGGAGGCCATCGAGGAGGCTTTGCGGAAACTGAACCTTGGCTATATCGACATGGTGCTGCTCCATCATCCCGGTCGCGGGGACGTGGCGGCCTACAAGGAACTGGAAAAATATGTGGCGGCGGGAAAAATCCGCTCCCTTGGCCTTTCCAACTGGTACATCAAGGAGCTGCCTGAATTTTTGTCGCAGGTGAGCATAAAGCCCGCCCTTGTGCAGAATGAAATCCATCCCTACTATCAGGACAGGGAGGTTGTGCCGTTCATTCAAAAGCAGGGCATCACGGTGCAGGGGTGGTATCCGCTCGGCGGGCGAGGGCATAACGCCGAATTGCTGAAAGAGCCTGTGCTGTCAGAAATCGCCAAGGCGCATGGCAAGACATTGGTACAGGTCATCCTGCGCTGGAATATCCAACGGGGCGTGGTGGTGATACCCGGTTCCGCTAATCCTGCCCATATCAAGGAGAATACAGAGATTTTCGACTTTGTTTTGACCGATGAGGAAATGAAGAGAATCGAAGCCCTTGACCGGGGCGAGAAGCATGACTGGTATTGAAGCAATCAGCCCTGCTCATGCGACAAAAACTCGCCGGAATAAGGAAGCTTGTCCTTTCCCATCAGGTGCTTTTCCGTGCCAGCTTCTACAGCAGTACGGTAGTATTCACATTTATGCTCAATGACCTTCAGGGATTTTTGCAATTCCCTGATTTGCTGCTCCACCGCTGCCTTGCGCACCAAGAACAAATCATAACGCTTTTGCAGCGTGGCATCGCCCTCTTGCGCCCATTTCGCAAATTGTTTCATTTCGCTGATGGACATGCCTGTGGCCTTGAGGCATTCGATGATTTGCAGCATGGCGAGGTCAATGTCGGAAAAAGCACGATAGCCGGAGGGTTTGCGTTCCAGAAACGGGAGCAAGCCCTCTTTGTCGTAATAGCGTAGAGTGGTGGCAGGAATGCCCGTCATTTGCGAGACCTGCTGAATGGAATATAGCACGGTAACACCTCCAAAAAAATTTCTTTTGGGGATTGACCTTAAAGTTAGGTCTAATGATATACCTGAATCCGTTAAACTCATTTTGGGTACAAAGTTGATAAGGCCAGTAACGACGGGGCTTGACGGTCGCTAGATCCCTCTATTTTTTCTCACCTAATTGGTGACTCAAACTTCGCAGTTGTGAAACTGTCCAATTATTCACCCAGTATTATTTCCTAAAAAAATAGCATAAGCTCTCCCCGTTTTGTATAATGAAAGTGACAGCAATCATAACATAAACGGAGGGCTTATGCCATGAACATTGTATCACAGAATCATATCTTTGGTGAACACCTTTCTTCAAAAATATCTTGTTTCCTGGAAGAATTCCATGTTTGCAAGATACTCAAGGCCTGCAATGCCTATAAGGTTCGTGGCTTCTCTGTAAGCAATGTGTTTAAGGTTGCATTCGAGAATGTCTTTCGCAACAAGTC
>JAFSWY010000394.1 GCA_017444295.1 Selenomonadaceae bacterium
CCTTCGATGCCAAAAACTTTGCGGTGGCTGCCAAGGCTTACGAGGACATGGCGGGAATCGTCGGCATCTTCGAGCAGGTGAGGCCGGTGGGAATGGTGGCCTTGTGGAAAAGCTCATGGGGCTCATCATAGAAATCCGCCAGGATGCCCGCAAGGAGAAGAACTGGGCTGTGGCCGACAGGATCCGCGACGGGCTCAAGGAGGCAGGCATCGTTCTGGAAGATTCCAAGAATGGGGTGCGGTGGAAGAAGGCATGAAGTTCGACCATTTCAGGATGCTCGTGGACATGATGTTCGTCCCCGACGGAAACGGCGGTCTCCTGCAACGGTATGATTCCGTGGATGCGAAGACACTCCATCCCCTGGTGCTGGCCTACATCGGGGATGCCTGGTTCCACCTGTTCGTGAGAGGGAGGCTCCTCTCCTATGAGCAGGCGAAGGTGCAGGCCCTGGACCAGTTCAGCTCGCAGATTGTCTCTGCGGTATGGCAGGCAAAGGCATGGCATGGAATCAAGGACACGCTCACCGAGGAGGAACAGGCGGTTTTCCGCAGGGGGCGCAATGCAAAGAGCCATGCCCCCCGCAGCTCCAGCGTGGCGGAATACCATACCAGCACGGGCTTTGAGGCACTTTTGGGGACCCTGTACCTTCAGGAGAAATACGAGCGATTGTACGAGGTCGCAGAGGCGGCCTTTCAGGTCATTTCGCGGGAAATGATGGAGGAAATACAGAAGCGGGGGTGAGAATTTTTGATGAAGGTCAAGCTGTTGGATTACACGCCGGAGCCGGAGCGGGTGGTGGCTATGGCGGCCCGCCTTTGCTATTCGGCGGTTGGGGCAGAGGAACTATCGGAGCGTCTCAGCGAGGAAAAGGTTCGGGAAATGGTGGAGAAGATGGTGGCCTCGGGACATGCCTCCACCATAGAGCATGTTTCCTTCACCTTCGGCATCGAGGGTGTCAGCCGTGTGCTCACCCACCAGTTGGTACGCCACCGCATAGCATCCTATGACCAGCAGTCGCAGCGCTATGTGGCGGAGCATGATTTCGAGTATATCACGCCCCATACCATTGAAGAAAAGCCCGAGGCAAGGGAGAAGTACAATGCCCTTTTGGAGCAGATCCGAAAGACCTATGACGATCTGGTGGAAATGGGAATTCCCAAGGAAGATGCCCGATATGTGCTGGCCAATGCCACGGAGACGAAGATCCTTGTGACGATGAACGCCCGATCCCTGCTTCATTTCTTCCATCTGCGCTGCTGCAACCGCGCCCAGTGGGAGATACGGGAGATGGCTTACAAGATGCTGGCAGAGGTGCAGGAAGTGGCGCCGACGCTCTTCAAGAATGCCGGGGCAAGCTGCGTCAGCACGGGCCGCTGCCCCGAGGGAGCTATGACTTGCGGGAAGTTTCAGGAAATGATGAAACTGCGCAAGGAATAAAAAGAAATGGGTTATGATGATTTGGAGATTGCGGTGAAGGAAGTGTTTGAGGAGTGAACCAGTCCGGGGAAATGGCCAAAGAACTTCCGGAGGATGTGCTGGTGGGGCGCAATGCCGTACTGGAAGCCCTGCGGAGCGGCAGGGGCATCAACAAGTTGCTGGTGGCGAAGGGAGACAGGGAGGGTTCCGTCACCGAGATCCTGGCCCTGGCAAAGGAGCGGGGCATTCCCGTCCAGATGGTGGAACGGTCAAAGATCAGCTCCATGGTCGGGGATATGCGCCATCAGGGGGTATTGGCCCATGTTGCGCCCGTGGCCTATGCGGAACTGGAGGACCTCCTGAAGTTTGCAGCGGAACGGGGGGAGCAACCCCTGCTGCTCCTTCTGGATGAGCTGGAGGATCCCCACAATCTCGGGGCCTTGATGCGCACGGCGGATGCCATGGGCGTTCATGGCATCCTGATGCCGAAACGGCGCAGCGTTCCTCTCAATGCCACGGTGGCCAAGACTTCGGCAGGGGCGGTGGAATATGTTCCCGTTGTCCGCATCGGAAACATTGCCCAGACATTGAAGGCATTGAAGGAGAAGGGCTTTTGGGTTGCCGGGGCGGATATGGAAGGAAAGGAAACCTGCTATGAGGCAAATCTCACCGGCCCGCTGGTGCTGGTAGTGGGGAGCGAGGGCAAAGGCATGAGCAGGCTCACAAAGGAGTCCTGCGATTTCCTGGTGAGGATTCCCATGGCGGGAAAGATCAATTCCCTCAACGCCTCCGTGGCAGGATCGATTCTCATGTATGAGGCCATGAAACAGAGATTGAAAACGGAATAGGCAGGGTGTGCGAAATGTTTGATGCAGGAGTGGCTGTCCGTGAGTTTTACGGAAAAGAGGAAGTGGAGAGTTTTTACAGGGAGTTCGACGGGTGCATGAAGCATCTTCTTGCGTATACGAAGGAAAGAGATTGTTCTGGCATCTGTTTTATCGGAGGAATCGTCAGCGGGCAGAACGGCGTTTTCCTCGCTCCTCTCAACGGGAAGAGCATGGGTGGGGTGACCCTGAAGTTTTGCTGCCTGAACCAGCTCCAGGAGATCGATGAGGAGTTTCTCTATGTGGGATGCCTGGACTCCTATCATGTGGAAAAGGAACTCGCCTGCAAGGTGTTCTTCGACACGCAGGAGTTCATGGGGTTTGATGCTGTCATGCAGTGGGCCAGTCATTTTGTGATGACATTGACCGTGCAACAACTGTTCGCTTTATCTCTGTGCGAGTTCTGGTTGAAGGAACAGAAATAGGAAAAATCGCCTAGATATCTAGGTATTACAGCCGTTATCGATATGCTTTCGATAACGGTTGTTCTTCTTCAAGAAACAAAAATACATTTAAGAAAAACATTTTTTCAAATCCTATTGCAAAACGAACAGATGTTTAGTATAATGGATGCAGGACAGAAACAGATGAGGAGATGGTCATTTTGGCAATGGACAAAAAGGAAGCATTGGACAGCGCACTGCGGCAGATCGAGAAGGATTTCGGCAAGGGATCCATCATGCGGCTGGGGGATGCCAAGGCGAATATGAACGTGGAGGTCATATCGACGGGCATCCTTCCGCTGGACATCGCATTGGGTGTCGGAGGGGTTCCCAGGGGAAGGATTGTCGAGGTGTACGGGCCGGAGTCATCGGGCAAGACCACGGTCACCCTGCACATGATCGCGGAGGCACAGAAGGCAGGGGGGATTGCGGCATTCATTGATGCGGAGCATGCCCTGGACCCGGTCTATGCCCAGAAATTGGGCGTCGACATTGATGAATTGCTCGTCTCCCAGCCGGACACGGGGGAACAGGCTTTGGACATCGTGGAGGCCTTGGTGCGGAGCGGTGCCATCGACATCATCGTCGTGGACTCCGTGGCAGCCCTTGTGCCCAAGGCGGAAATCGATGGGGATATGGGAGACTCCCATGTGGGGCTCCAGGCGCGTCTTATGAGCCAGGCCATGCGCAAGCTCACGGGCATCATCAGCAAATCCCGGACAACGGCGGTCTTCATCAACCAGATCCGCGAAAAAGTCGGCGTCATGTTCGGCAATCCGGAGACGACCACGGGTGGCCGTGCATTGAAGTTCTATGCCTCGGTGCGTCTTGATGTGCGCAAGATCGATACCTTGAAGCAGGGGCAGGATGTTATCGGCAACCGCACCCGCATCAAGGTGGTCAAGAACAAGGTGGCGCCGCCCTTCAAGCAGGCGGAGTTCGATATCATGTACGGGGAGGGCGTGTCCAAACTGTCCAGCATCGTGGATATGGGCGTGGACATGGATCTCATCGACAAGAGCGGGGCGTGGTTCTCCTACAATGGCACACGTCTTGGGCAGGGCAAGGAGAACGCCAAGGCAGCGCTGGCGGAGCAGCCGGATCTTTTGGCGGAGATTGAGAGCCGCATCCGCACGAGCCTGATGGCTCCGGTTGTGGAGGAACAGATGGACGAGGCTCCGGCTTCGGAGGAAGCGCAGGATGCCGAGGGCTGAGAAAACTGCCCTCATGTATGCGGTGGATCTGCTGGCAAGGCAGGAGCAGAGCAGCAACAAGCTCAGGGAAAAACTCCGCCGCAAGGGATATGAGGACGAGGAAATCGAGGCGGCGCTTCTCCGGCTGGAGGAGAAGCATTACCTGAACGATGGGGATGCCTGTGCAAGGCAGTTCAGGTTCCTCTATGAGGAAAGCCGGAGTTCCGTGAAGCAGATCTGTGTGAAGCTCATGCAGAGGGGGTTTGACAGCTCTTTGGTGCGGGACTGTGTGCCGCAGGACACCTATGAGCGCGAGGTGCAGGCGGCACTGCGCTGCCTTGCCGTCAGTTTCAAGCCCTCGGCGGACAGGAACAAGATGATGGCAAGCCTTTACAGAAAAGGGTTTGAGGGTGCTGCCATCCAAAGGGCAGTGGAGGAATTCATGGCAGATGAGGAATGACAAAAAAGCGGTTCCATGTCAATGAAGACATGGAACCGCTTTTTTGAAACAGGTGCTCAATATTTAATAATACATATCCATGAGATTTCCGCGATTCCCGCGCATCGTGGAAGCGATGTGCATATTGGGCGCATACATGCCCTTGGAAGAATCGTCGGGATGCCCGAGAGTCTCGTCAAGGCGAGGGAAGATGCGGTCTGCCTGGTAATCCGATGAAATGGTCTTCTTGTCGATTTGGCCGGCAAGCCCATCCTGTCCCAGTGCCTGCTCCACAGAGTCCGGGTTTTCCTGCAGTGCTTTTGTCAAGGTCTGGGTATCCACGCTCAGCATGCCTGTGGGTTCCATATTGACGCCGACACTTTCCATGTTCTGCATGAGGCCGTCTTCGGTGTTGTTGAAGGAGGAGGCAAAATAATCGAACTGGCTGGAAATGCCGATCTTGGATTGCAGATAGCCAACCGCGTCATTGTATTGATTGATGAGCCCTGTGATTTCTTCAGCGGTATCTTCTTCCGGAGCATGGAACGGAGGTGTTTTCCGTGACTCGTTGGCAAGGGAATCTGCAAAGACGCCGTTCTTGGGTTCCTCTTCGGCAATATCCTGCTTGTCCTTGTCGTCATCTGTTGTATCTTTTTCCGCAGCCTTGTCGGTCTTGGCAGACTTCTGGGAAATGTCATTGGTGGTTTTGGCACCGGCGCCCTCAAGGAATCCCGTTTGGGCGTTCTTGGGTTTGAGGAAAGTGCCGAACTTGTTCCCGGAAGTCTGGTTCGACTGGGCATTGCCCGTATTCGATGAGTTGCGGTAGTCCACGTTCTTGAGGGCTTCCCCTGTCTTTTTGGCATCGCCCATCGCCTGCTTGAATTCCGACTGGAAGGATGATTTTGCCGAGTCATAGTCCGAAACCATATTGCTCAAGGTATTATTGCCCAGTATGGAATTGAAGTAGGTAGACGCATAGTTGACGCCCGTGCTCTTCATAGAATCTTTGAAGAATGTGGGAATCGTTGGGTGGCTGATGGTTTGGCCAGCACCGATGCCCTTGGCGGCGAGATCGGCAATCGAGAAGAAGTTACTGACCGACGCATTGATCGTCGCCATAAGAATCCCTCCCTTCCTTGCATAGTACATCCATTTACTTAGTTTTATTATATCACATTTCTGGCAGTTTCCCTAGGGAAAATTGTGATTTTTCATGGATTTTTTTGGAGTGTTTTGCCTATGGTAAAACTTGAACAATTGCGTTATGACAAGGCATGCGCCTTGTCGAAACGCTATAAAGTATATTTTGCCCTTGGCAAAATTGGAACAGTTGCGTTATAATCCTTAATAGGTATTTTTATCTTTATGTCAGGAGAGTTGAGCTTACGACATGTTTACGTGTATCACTGAATCCCCGGAGCAGACATCTGCTTTGGCCGTTGCGGTTGGAAAGAGGATACGGGAAGGCACGGTGCTTTGCCTGGAAGGGGATCTGGGCGCGGGCAAGACGCTTTTTGTTCAGAGTCTGGCGGCGACGCTGGGGGTTGAGAGCGAGGTCACAAGCCCTACCTTTAATCTCATGAATATCTATGAGGGAATCTGCCCCATCCTGCATTTCGATCTCTATCGTCTGGAGACGGAGGAGCAGCTGGAGGATATCGGTTTCTTTGAGTATACGGAGAATCCGGAAGGAATCGTTGTCATTGAGTGGGCGGACAAGTTCCCCGATGCCTTGCCGGAGGAATATGTGACGGTGAGGCTGGAGCGGACGGAAAACCCGGATGAGCGGTGCATCCTCTTTTCCTGTATCGGCGAGCGCAATGAGGAATTCCTGAAGGAGCTGGAAGAATCTTGTCAATCCTAGCAATCGACACATCATCCCAGGTGTCAAGCGTGGCAGTTGCATCAGGGGAGAAGCTGTCTGCGGAGCTCACGATGCAGGCGAAGCTCACCCATTCGGAGACGCTCATGCCCCATATCGAACAGGTGCTGCAGATGGCAGGACAGCCAAAGGAGACGCTGGAGGGCATTGCCGTGAGCATCGGCCCCGGCTCCTTCACAGGCCTGCGCATCGGCCTTGCCGTGGCAAAAGCCATGGCCTATGCCCTGGACCTGCCCTTGGTCGGCGTGCCCACCATGCAGGCCCTTGCCTGCCATTTTCCCGTGCCGGAAGTGCGGCTTGTAGCCCTTGTCGATGCGCAGAAGGGAAACGCCTACTGTGAGGGCTATGTTTGGGAATCCGGGAACCTGCGCATCGTGAATCCCCTTGAGATTGTTGCGGTGCAGGAATTTTTGTTCACCTGCGGCGATTGGGAGGGAAGGACGATCCTCCTTGGGGATGTGGTCGGAAAGCGCATTGCGGGAAAGCATGAGCTGCCGATGCATGTCCAGGCAGCGCCGCCGCATCTCTGCATGCCGCGGGCAGCGGGGGTTGCCATGTTGGGGCTTCGGAAACTGGCAGCAGGGGAAAGGGCGAATGTCATGGATCTGGAACCCTTTTATGTGCGTCGTTCCGAGGCAGAGGTGCTTTGGGAGAAACGCCATCCGGAGGCTGTACTATGAATCTGTCCTTCCGTGAGATGGTGCCGGAGGATGCGGAGCAGGTGGAAAAGGTGGAGCAGGCCTGTTTTGCGATTCCCTGGTCCCGCAAGTCCTTCTGGGAAGAAGCGGCAAATGAGAATACCTTTTATCTGTTGGCGCTGGATGATGGGGAAGTCATCGGATATGCGGGAACCTGGCTTGTGGCAGGAGAGGCGCAGATCACGAACGTGGCGGTCGCGCCGGAATATCGCGGAAAAGGCGTGGGGACGGCCCTCATGACGGAACTTGTCCGTCATGTCAAGGAGCAGGGCATCACGGCAATGACATTGGAGGTGCGTCCTTCCAATGCGCCCGCACTGGCGCTTTATGCGAAGTTCGGCATGAAGGAGGCGGGCCGACGCAAGGGGTATTATTCCGATAACGGCGAGGATGCCATCATCATGTGGAATACGAAACTGTGAATGGGGAATTGTTTTGGAAGATGAGGAGAACTGCCTGACATTGGCCATCGAGTCCAGCTGCGATGAGACAGCAGCGGCTGTCCTTCGGGGCGGCAGGACGATCTTGTCGAATATCATATCGACGCAGATACCCGTACACCGGAAGTTCGGCGGAGTGGTGCCGGAAATCGCGTCGCGGAAGCATATCGTGAACATCATGCCGGTCATTGACGAGGCTCTTGGGCAGGCAAAGGTAAAGCTCGGGGACATTGACCAGGTGGCGGTGACCTATGGCCCGGGGCTGGTGGGAGCGCTTCTCGTGGGAGTGTCCGCGGCAAAGGCATTGGCCTTTTCTTTGGGGGTTCCCTTGATCGGCGTGAATCATCTGGAAGGGCATATCTTTGCGAATTTCCTGAGCGACACGACGCTGGAGCCGCCCTTTGCCGCCCTCGTGGTCTCCGGCGGCCATACGGCGCTGGTGCATGTGAAGGGCTACAATCATTTCACCATGATGGGACAGACCCGGGATGATGCCGCAGGGGAAGCCTTCGACAAGGTGGCCCGCGTCATGGGGCTTCCCTATCCCGGGGGCCCGCAGATCGACAAGCTGGCAAGGGAGGGGAATCCCCTTGCCATCGATTTTCCGCAGGCCCTCAGGGATGATGGGAGCTATGAGTTCAGTTTCAGCGGCTTGAAATCTGCGGTGCTTAATTATCTCAACAGCATGCGGCAGAAGGGGACGGAGATCCATAGGCCGGATGTGGCGGCTTCTTTCCAGAGGGCGGTCATCGAAGTTCTGGCGGCAAAGTCCTTCGACGCCCTGGAGGAGACCGGAATGGACACCCTGGTGCTGGCGGGAGGCGTTGCCGCCAACAGCGCGCTGGAGGCCCGCCTGCGTGAGGAAGCAGAGAAGCGGAAGGCCCGTTTTGTCTATCCTTCCCCGATCCTCTGCACGGACAATGCCGCCATGATTGGCTGCAGGGGCTTCTATCAGGCAAGAGCGGGAAAGTTTGCCGACGGCTATCTCAACGCAGTGCCCGGCCTGGGGCTTTCCGATGTGGAGGATGTGTGAGAAAGGCTTGCAAATTCAAGCCATTTGTGGTAGTATGGCTACATTGTGGCGATGAAGAAGTGCGGCAGTCCAGGGCGGCATGTCCAGAGAATCCTGTCATGGCTGGAAGCAGGAGCGTGTGCGTGGATGAAGATTCCCTTCGGAGCTTTCCGGTGAAGCCTGCTTGCGGGTGTGTAGCCGGAACGTGCGGCAGCGTTAATGCCATGGAGCATCAATTAGGGTGGTACCGCGAAATGACCTTCGCCCCTTGTCGGGCGGGGGTTTTATTGTTATTTAGGGAGGTTTCCGATGAGAGAGAAAATTGAAAAGCTGAAGCAGGATGCTGCCAAGGCCATCAGGGAAAAGGTTGCAGATTTGGGAGAACTCAATGATATCCGTGTCAAGTATCTCGGCAAGAAAGGGGAGCTGACGGCAATCCTTCGGGGGATGAGCCAGCTCAGTTCCGAGGACCGCCCGAAGATAGGGAAGATCGTCAATGAGGCGCGGGCCCAGCTTGAGGCGCTGATCCAGGAGAAGAACGAGCAGCTCAAGGCCAGGGAGCTGGCGGACAAGCTCTCCAGCGAGCGGATTGACGTGACCCTTCCCGGGCGGCAGCGCCCCCTGGGGCATCTTCATCCCCTGACCCTCACGCTGAACCGCATCAAGGAAATCTTCCTGAACATGGGATTCAGCGTCGAGGAAGGCCCGGAAATCGAGAAGGACTATTTCAACTTCGAGGCATTGAACCTGCCGAAGGACCATCCGGCCCGCGACATGCAGGATTCCTTCTACATCACGGAGGACATCCTCATGCGCACCCAGACCTCGCCCGTCCAGGCGCGCACCATGCAGTCCCATGAGCCCAACAGTCCCATCCGCATGATTGCGCCGGGGCGGGTCTACCGCCGGGATGACTACGATGCGACGCATTCCCCGATGTTCACGCAGGTGGAGGGGCTTGTCATCGACAAGGGCATCAGCTTTGCCGACCTCAAGGGGACCTTGGAGGTCGCCCTGCGCCAGATTTTTGGGGGCAAGGTGGGCGTGCGTTTCCGCCCCAGTTTCTTCCCCTTCACGGAGCCCAGCACCGAGGTGGATATTTCCTGTGTCATGTGCCACGGGGAGGGCTGCCGCGTCTGCAAGGGCACGGGCTGGCTGGAGATCCTGGGTGCCGGCATGGTGCATCCCCATGTCCTGGAGATGAGCGGCTATGACCCGGCGAAGGTCAGCGGATTTGCCTTCGGTCTCGGCGTGGAGCGCATTGCCATGCTGTCCTATGGGGTGGACGATCTGCGCCTGTTCTACGACAATGATGTGCGGTTCTTGCGGCAGTTTTGAGGAAGGAGATAGATCATGCAGGTTTCGGTGAAATGGCTGAAGGATTATATAGATTTCGACTGGTCGGCGGAGGAACTGGCGGACAGGTTCACCATGGCCGGGGTGCCGGTGGAGCATGTGATACGTGCGGACGAGGGCCTGGAAAAAGTGGTGACGGGGCGCATCGGGAAGCTGACACCCCATCCGGATTCCGACCATCTTCAGGTATGTTCCATGGATGTGGGAAAGGATGAGCCCGTCCAGATCGTCACGGGGGCGCAGAACGTGGCGGAGGGGCAGGTGGTTCCCGTGGCCCTCGTGGGGGCGCATCTCCCCAACGGCCAAAAAATATCCAAGGGCAAGCTGCGGGGCGTTCCCTCCAATGGCATGCTCTGCTCTGCAGGCGAGCTCAAGATGGATTTCACGAAGCTCACCGAGGAGGAGAAGGATGGAATCTACATCCTCCCTGCCGATACTCCTGTGGGGGTTCCCGCAAAGGATGTCCTCGGGATGGATGATGTCATCCTGGAATTTGAGCTCACGGCGAACCGAGGGGACTGCTTCAGCGTTTTCGGGCTGGTTCGGGAGATTGCCGTGCTTTCCGGCAAGGAACCGAAATGGCCGGAAATCTCCGTCAAGGAGGATGATGGAGCAAAGGCAGAGGATCTGGTGCGCATCGGCATTGAGGCGGAGGATCTTTGCGACCGCTTTTCCGCCCGTGTCATCCGCAATGTGAAGATCGGCCCCTCGCCGGAGTGGATGCAGCAGCGCCTGGAGGGGGCAGGCATCCGCGCCATCAACAATGTGGTAGACGTGACGAACTTCGTCATGGTGGAGCTGGGACAGCCCATGCATGCCTATGATTACGACCATGTGGCGGGGCACAGCCTCACGGCCCGCCGCGCCAGGGCAGGGGAGAACCTTCATACCTTGGACGATTCCTCCCGTCTGGCAAAGGGCGATGAACTGGTGATTGCCGATGCGGAGAAGGCAGCCGGCCTTGCCGGTGTCATGGGCGGCCTGGAGAGCGAGGTCGTGGATACGACCACTTCCATCATTTTGGAGGCGGCATCCTTCAACGGGCCGAGCATCCGCCGCACATCCCGCGCCTGCGGCCTCCATACGGAGGCATCGGGGCGTTTCGAGCGCGGTGTGGATGTGGAGAACACGAAGCGCGCCCTGGACCGTGCGGCGCAGCTTTTGCAGGAGATGGGAGCCTGTACGGTGACCCAGGGCATCGTGGATGCCTATCCGCACCCAAGGCAGTCGGTGACGGTGAGCTTTACGGCAGATCAGATCAACCGCCGCCTCGGGACGGAGATTTCCGGCGAGCGCATGGCAGAAATTCTGGGACGACTGGGCTTTGAGGTTTCCGGTGACGGCAGTTCCTATCAGGCAAAGGTGCCTTCCTGGCGCAACGATGTCTCCCTCATGGATGATATTTCCGAGGAGATTGCCCGGATTCACGGCTTCGAGAACATCGCCTCCACCATGCCTTGGGGCAGTGTGGTGCAGGGCTATCAGAGCCCGCGGCAGAACTTCATGGATGAGATCCGGGGCATCCTCGTCAGCCTCGGCATGTGCGAGGAGCTCTCCTTCGGCTTTACCCATCCCGATATGTTCGACAAGATGCGGGTGCCGGAGGACAGCGAGCTTCGCAAGGCCATCGAGATCATGAATCCTTTGACGGATGAGTATCCCTTGGTCCGCACGACACTGCTCTCGGGCATCATGGAAAATGTGGCGAGAAATTTCTCCCGGAAGAATGAGGATGTCCGGCTCTTCGAGATTGCCCCGGTGTTCTATCCGAAGGCCCTTCCCGTGACGGAGCAGCCGGAGGAGGTCATGAAGCTGGCGGGCATCATGACGGGGCGGCGCAATGCCATCGGATGGAACCAGGGCAATGAGGCCGTGGATTTCTACGATCTCAAGGGCGTTGTGGAGGAACTGTTCCGGAGGCTTGCCATTTCCAAGTACACCGTGGAAGCCGGGGAGCATTACATGCTGCATCCGGGAAAGACTGCGGTGTTCAAGAAGGGGAAGGAAATCATCGCGACCATGGGGGAGGTTCATCCCGCCGTTGCCGATGCCTTTGGCATCAAGCAGAAGATGTATGTCTTTGAGATGGATATCGAGACACTCATGAAATACACGGCGAAGAACTTCCATTTCGAGCCCCTGCCGAAGTATCCTGCCATCAGCCGCGACCTTGCCATGCTGGTGGACGAGGAAGTGAATGCCGGTGATGTGGGGCAGGTCATCGCGAAGAACGGGGGCAAGCACTTCAAGGATGTGGCACTCTTCGATGTCTATACGGGCAAGCAGATTGCCGACGGCAAGAAGAGCCTTGCCTTTACGATGCAGTTCCAGTCGAAGGACAAGACCCTGACCGACGCAGAGGCCGACGAGGCATTCCAGAGCATCCTCAAGGCTGTGGAAAAGAACTTCCGGGCGGAGCTTCGGGCATAAATGACAGGTGATGAAGATGGAGAAGAAAGAGGCAATCAAGGTTCCCGTGGAGATTTTCGGTACAACGTATCCTCTCCGCACGGACGGCGATCCGGAGTATCTGAAGAAGCTGGCGAAGATGGTGGATACCCATATGAAGTCCGTTTCCCAGCGCACCCGCAGCTTCTCCGGCCCGCGCATCGGTGTGCTGGCAGCCCTTGAGCTGGCGGATGAGTATTGCAAATTGAAAAGGATTACGACGAGCTTTTGGCACTTCTGGAGGAAAAGTGAGGGGGATTTTCAAAGATGAAACTTGTAGTCACGGTTGTAGGAAAGGATCGTGTGGGCATCATTGCCATGGTGAGCCAGATACTGGCGGAGAATAATGTGAACATCCTGAGCATCAACCAGAATATCATGGACGGCTTTTTCAATATGATTCTCATTGCGGAGATCAGCGGGAGCAAGATCAAACTCACGGAGCTGCAGAAGATCCTCAAGGAGCGAGGCGAGGAAATCAACGTGCAGATCAAGGCACAGCATGAGGACATTTTCAATGTCATGCACAGTGTGTAAGGAACTGTGCGAAAATAATCACTACAGTATGCGCAGGATGAATTCGTCATGGCAAGGCGGAGGAGTGAGTCATAGCGGGGCTATGTCGAACGACGACAACGCAGGCATGACGAATTCAGACAAGCAGAATGAAGTGATTATTGATGCACAGTTACTAATGCTTCGCTTGAGGAGGGCTTTTTCCAGTGATAACGATAGACGATATTTTAGAAACCAATCGGATGATTACGGAGAACAAACTGGATGTGCGCACCATCACCATGGGGATTTCCCTTCGGGACTGCGCCCATCCCAACATCAGCCAGTTCTGCCGCAATGTCTATGACAAGATCACCACATCGGCGGAATTCCTCGTAAAGACGGGGGAGGACATCGAGGCGGAGTACGGCATTCCCATCATCCACAAACGCATTTCCGTGACGCCCATTGCCATTGCTGCAGATGCCTGCAAGACGGATACCTATGTGCCGGTGGCGGAGGCTTTGGACAAGGCGGCGAAGGAAGTGGGGGTAAACTTCATCGGGGGCTTTTCCGCCCTTGTGGAGAAGGGGTTCACCAACGGGGACCGCATTCTCATCAATTCCATTCCCCAGGCACTTGCCACTACAGAGCTGGTGTGCTCCTCCGTCAATCTCGGTTCCACGAAGTCCGGCATCAACATGGACTGCGTGAGGGAGATGGGGGAGATCATCAAGCGGACGGCGGAGCTGACCCGGGACCAGCAGGCCCTCGGCTGCGCGAAACTGGTGGTGTTCTGCAATGCGCCGGGGGACAATCCCTTCATGGCGGGGGCATTCCATGGCGTCAGTGAGGCGGACAAGGTCGTCAGCGTTGGTGTCAGCGGGCCCGGTGTCGTGAAGCATGCCCTGGAGGATTTGAAGGGCGCGGACTTCACGGAGATTGCGGAGACCATCAAAAAGACGGCCTTCAAGATCACCCGTGTCGGGCAGCTCGTGGCACGGGAGGCATCGAAGCGCCTCGGCGTTCCCTTCGGCATCATCGATCTTTCCCTTGCCCCTACGCCTGCGGTCGGCGACAGTGTGGCCCGCATCATCGAGGAATTGGGCATTGAGGGCTGCGGCGCACCGGGAACGACGGCGGCACTGGCGCTGCTCAACGATGCGGTGAAGAAGGGCGGCCTCATGGCCTCCTCCCATGTGGGGGGCCTTTCGGGAGCCTTCATTCCCGTCAGCGAGGATGAGGGCATGATCCATGCCGTGCAGCAGGGAAGCCTCTCCATTGAGAAGCTGGAGGCCATGACCTGCGTATGCTCTGTGGGCCTCGATATGATTGCCATCGAGGGGGATACCTCTGCGGCGACGATTTCGGGCATCATTGCGGACGAGGCGGCGATTGGCATGGTCAACAACAAGACCACGGCGGTGCGCGTGATTCCCGTTCCCGGCAAGAAGGTCGGGGAAATGGTGGAGTACGGCGGGCTCCTGGGCTACTGCCCCATCGTTCCCGTCAGGAGCCAGTACAGCTCCGAGGCCTTCATTGCACGGGGTGGGCGCATTCCTGCCCCCATCCGGAGCCTCACCAACTGAGATTTGCAAAAAGAAAAGCGTCTATGGAAAATGTCCCATAGGCGCTTTCCTTGTGGCTCTTACCGTCCGCGATGATACCTTCCGCCGCAGTGGCCATACCCTTGCCCGGTACCGTCACAACAGCTGTCCCCGTTGTGGTATGGGCAGTCTTCCCGGTAGCAGGGATAGTGATCCCAATTTTCCGCATCGTCACTTGCTGCAAATGCAGTGAGGGAGGATGCCACCATAACCGCCATCAGGATGCTGAGAATTTTTTTCTTCACGCTAATCACTCCTTCTGTATTTGATTATAAAACGAAAATGTGACAGAAGTATGACGGGCGCAAAAAAATGCAAAAGGCAGGCTGGATGGGCATCCAGAGATACTGGTTCTTGACTTTCGGGAAAAGATAAGATACTATAAATCTATTGAAGTTTTTTGGAAAATGTTGATGATACCGTTGCTGTTGTCAAGGAATTTGATGGTTCCTGCATCGCATGGTGCTTTGTAAGCCGTGGAAAAAGGAGGGGCTTTTTTTGTTTTTCAGGAAGAACAAGAAGTTGGGATTGGTTGTGGCAGCAGCGCTTTCTGCCATGCTGCTTCTGGGGGGCTGCGGCGACGAGCAGCAGGCGGCGAGGAGCAATGCCAGCCCGGTCAAGGCCATGAAAGCCATAAAGCAGGATACGCCGCTCACGTCGGAGTTTGCCGGGCAGATCATCGGCAAGGACGAGGTCAAGGTGCAGTCCAAGGTCAGCGGCAAGATCGTGGAGAAGTATGTGCGGGGCGGGCAGTTCGTCCAGGAAGGGCAGCCCCTTTACAAGATTGATTCCCGCCAGTACGAGTCCGCCGTGCTCCAGGCGCGGGCGAACCTGGCGCAGGCCGAGGCGAACTACAGCGATGCCTTCCAGGATCTCCAGCGCTACCAGACGCTGTATGAGTCTGCGGCGATTGCCGAGCAGACGGTGGCCAACCAGCAGGCGAAGGTGAATGCTTACTATGCGGCGGCGGCATCCAATGCGGCTCTCTTGCGCAAGGCACAGGAGGACTTGGATGACACAGTGGTCTATGCGCCCATGACCGGGCAGCTTTCCATCGATGATGTGGCGGTGGGGACCTATGCGGCCCCAGGTTCCACAATCCTTGTGACGATAGGGTCCTCCGATCCCATCTATGCGCAGTTCAGCATTTCCGAGACAGAGTACATGAAATTCATGAACATCCAGCAGGTCCAGCAGGACGCGGCGCTTCAGCCCGTGGATGTTTCCCTTACACTCTCCGACGGCTCTGTCTACCCCTATCTCGGCAATATCGTGGAGACAGACCGCGCCTTGACGCAGAACACGGGTTCTTTGACACTCAAGGCCATCTTCCCGAATCCGGAGGGCAGCCTTCTTCCGGGCATGTTTGCGCGGGTGAGGCTTTCCGGCAGGGTGATTTCGGGGGCAATTCTCGTTCCCCAGCGCGCCGTGCAGCAGCTCCTCGGCAAGTCCTTTGTCATGGTGGTGGGCGATGGCAACAAGTCGGAAGCCCGCACGGTGGAGCTTGGGGATTTGGTAGGCAGTTATTACATCATCAAGAGCGGCATTACGGAGAAGGACACTGTGGTTGTCGAAGGGCTCACGAATCTCCAGGAGGGAAAAGAGCTGGCTGTCACCATGGTAACTCCGGAAGAGATGGGATTCTCCCTTTTGCCTGACATGAACCTCTTTGATGCAGATGCTGCCAAGAAAGCATCGAATTCTTAAGGGGGCGTTGTCTTGTCGAAATTCTTTATTCATCGGCCAATCTTCGCCATCGTCATTTCACTTATCATCGTGATTGTCGGCATACTGGCGGGATTGCAGCTGCCAATCGCACAGTATCCGCAGATTTCGCCGCCGACGATCTCCGTCGGAACGAACTATACGGGTGCCAGTGCCAGTGTTGTCAACGAGACGGTTGCCCAGATCATCGAGGAACAGGTCAATGGCACCCAGGGCATGGACTACATGAGCTCCAACTCTGACGATACGGGCCGCTACAGTCTGTCCGTGACCTTCGACGTAGGCACGGATGGCGACATGGACTCTGTCAAGGTGCAGAACAACGTGGCAATTGCCAATGCAAGCCTTCCCACGGATGTCCAGAGGATTGGCGTCACGACGAAGAAATCCTCCAATGACATGGCACTCATGGTTTCCATGTACTCCCCCAAGGGGTACTATGACCGCACCTTTATGAAGAACTACGCCACGATCTACCTGCTGGACAAGATCAAGCATGTGTCGGGTGTGGGCGATGTGCAGGTTTTCGGTGCGGACTATTCCATGCGCGTCTGGCTGAACCCCGACAGGCTGGCGGAGCTTGGGCTTACTGTGGCGAATGTCACGGCGGCCATCCAGGAGCAGAATGTGCAGGCTCCTGCCGGAACCATTGGCTCCATGCCCCTTCCGAAGGCACAGGAGAAGCAGTACACCGGCAAGGTGAACGGCCGTCTTGTGACACCGGAACAGTTCGGGGACATCATCATCCATTCGGACGGCGCAGGGAATTTCGTGCGCCTGAAGGACGTGGCTCGCGTCGAGGTTGGGCAGAAGACGAACAACATCATCTCCAAGGCGAACGACGATGCGGCGGTGGGCTTTGGCGTCCAGCTTACCAGCGATGCCAACGCCATGCAGACCGTCAAGGAGGTACGCGCCATCCTGGACGAGGCGGAGAAGGATTTCCCGCCGGATCTCAAGATCAGCACCATTGTGGACAGCACGGACTACATCCGCGCCTCCATCGAGGAAGTGGTGGAGACTTTTGTTGAGGCGCTGTTGCTGGTGGTCCTCGTCATCTTCATCTTCCTGCAGAACGTCCGCGCGACGGTCATTCCGCTTCTCGCGGTGCCGGTATCCCTGATTGGTACCTTTGGCGCTTTCATCGTTCTGGATTTCTCCATCAATACATTGACCCTTTTTGCCATGGTGCTTGCTATCGGCCTGGTGGTGGACGATGCCATCGTGGTCATCGAGAACGTGGAGCATCACATGGAGAGCGGACTTACTCCGGTGGATGCCACGGAGCGGGCCATGGATGAGGTGCAGGGGCCTGTTGTGGCCATCGCCTTTGTCCTTGCGGCGGTGTTTGTCCCCGTCGCGTTCCTCGGCGGCATGATGGGTGTGCTTTACCGCCAGTTTGCCTTGACCATTGCCGTTTCCATGGCACTTTCGGCCTTTGTGGCATTGACCCTTACCCCGGCCCTTTGTGCCATGATCCTGAAACCCCACTCCAAGGAAGAACAGACGGGGATTCTGGATCGGTTCTTCACGGCCTTCAATAACTGGTTCGAGCGCACGAAACACGGCTATTTGGGAATCGTGGCGAAGTTTATCCGCCATTCCCGGCTGGCCATTGTCTTTATGGTCATTGTCGTCGGTCTGACCTGGGTAGTTTACTCAAAACTTCCTTCCACCTTTGTGCCGGAGGAGGACCAGGGCTACTTCATTGTTTCGGTCAGCCTGCCGGAGGGCACTTCCACGAACCGCACACAGGAGACCATGGACAAGGTGGCTGCCGCGATCAGAAAGCTTCCCGGTATCCAAAATACGATGTATGTCAATGGCTTCGATATCCTCTCCTTTGGCTCGAAGTCCAGTGCGGGCACGATGTTCCTTGGGCTTGAGACCTGGGACAAGCGCACGGGGCCCGGAACAGACATCAATTCCCTGATCGGCCAGGTATTCGGCATCGGCGCGAAGATTGCGCCGGAGGCACAGGTCATCGCCTTCAATCCGCCGGCCCTTCCGGGCCTTGGCATGGTGGGCGGCTGGTCCATGCAGCTTCAGGACATGTCGGGGCATACGGACGAGGAACTCAACGATATCACGAACAAGATTGTCGTTGCCATGAACCAGAGGCCGGAGCTCCAGGGTGTGCGCACCACCTACAAGATCAATTCCCCGGTGTATGACTTCGAGATTGACCGGGAGAAGGTCAAGACCTTGAACGTAAATCTTTCCGATGTGTTTACGGCACTCCAGGTCAACTTCGGCGGCTATCAGGTCAACGACTTCAACCAGTTTGGCCGCTCCTACAAGGTCATGCTCCAGTCCGATACCATGTACCGGACGGAAGCAGAGGCGGCGAAGTTCATCTTTGTCAAGAGCGGTTCCGGGACCATGGTTCCCCTGGATACACTGTTGAAGCCGAGCCTCAGCACAGGCGCGTCCATCGTTTCCAGGTTCAATGCGACCCGTGCTGTCCAGATCCAGGGCAATGCCGGGCCCGGATACAGTTCCGGACAGGCACTGAAGGCGGCAGAGGAAGTCGTGCGGGAAGTCGCACCTTCCGGATTCAACGTCGAATGGTCCGGGCAGAGCCGTGAGGAGAAAAAGGCATCCAGTTCCACGGGCAAGGTGCTTGCCCTGGCGCTTGTTTTCGTGTTCCTGTGCCTTGCCGCCCTCTACGAGAGCTGGAGTGTTCCCTATGCAGTGCTGCTGACAGTGCCCACCGGCATTTTCGGCGCAGTGGTCTCTGAGTACGGCCTGAGCATCATCGAGGCGATCTTCGGCCACCAGAATTCCGGTTTGCAGGACAGTGTCTACATGCAGATCGGCATCATCATGATTATCGGCCTTGCCGCGAAGAATGCCATTCTCATTGTCGAGTTTGCCAAGGTGCGCGTGGACAGGGGCATGGAGCCGGTGAAGGCTGCCATTGAGGCGGCGGGGCTCCGTCTTCGCCCGATACTCATGACATCCTTTGCCTTCATCATCGGCTGTCTGCCGCTTGCCGTCGCTACAGGTGCCGGCGCGGCAGCGCGTAACGGCATGGGCGTTGCCGTCGTTGGCGGCATGCTCTTTGCGACTTCCTTGGGAATCTTCCTCATACCGGTCTTCTTCGTCATCACGGAGTGGATCGCGATGAAACTTGGAATGGCAAAGCAGGAGCGCCGCAAGCGTCCTACGGATTACATGTGATTGCGAATCTGTGGAATCCTTTTGTTTATTGTATATGCGTAAAGCCCCGGCAATTCCGGTTTTGCTGGGGCTTTTTTATGGAGAGATAAATATTTAACTCGATTTTAACTCAACCTAACTCGATTTTAACTCGTTTATGGATTGTGACGAAATATTTTAACTCGACTAAATGAGTTATAACATCATGACAGACTGCGCATCACTAAATCATTTCACCCGTGTTTCTCTTGACGGTTCCCGCTTGGGTGGGGTATAACGAGGCAAGGGATGCCTCTCGGCCTCTATAGGTGACGGAAGGATGCAAATAACAGGTGGTGAGCCAATATCTCCTGCCTCGTTGAAACGTCAATTGGAAGATTTTGCCCTTGGCAAAATTTGAACAATGCGTTATAATTCTCTTTGTGGCAAATGAAAAGCACTTCTTGAGGCGCTTTCAGGTAACGGGGGGCAGCGGAATGGAAGCAGAACCAAATGCAGGAAAAAAAGTAGAAGAATACGGCGAATTTGAAGGACTCACGGACGAGGAAGTCATTCTCGAGATCAAGGACAACAACAGCAGCGTCGCATTGGACTATCTCATCAACAAATACCGCAACTTCGTAAGGGCAAAGGCACGCTCCTACTTTTTGATCGGGGCGGACCGGGAGGACATCATTCAGGAAGGGATGATCGGCTTCTACAAGGCCATCCGGGATTTCAGGAACGACAAGCTCTCCTCCTTCCGGGCCTTCGCGGAGCTTTGCGTGACGCGGCAGATCATCACGGCGATCAAGACGGCGACACGGCAGAAACACATTCCCCTCAACTCCTATATCTCTCTCAACAAGCCCATCTACGACGAGGACTCTGACCGCACGCTTCTCGATGTCCTGTCGGGGGCAAAGGTGTCCGACCCGGAGGAGCTTGTCATCAGCAGGGAGGAGTTCATCGACATTGAGCGGAAGATGGAGGAGATTTTGAGCGATCTGGAGTGGAAGGTTCTCATGTCCTATCTTGACGGCAAGTCCTATCAGGAGATCGCCTTGGAGCTCCATCGCCATGTGAAGTCCATCGACAATGCCCTGCAGCGCGTCAAGCGCAAACTGGAACGTTATATGGACAATCGGGGCGACGATATCGACATCAGCACGGTTTACCGTGGCCTTTCCTGCATCAATCGCCACTTGTGCGATGTGGACGAGGATATACTGCCGGAATGACAATGGGCGGGATATTGACAAAAGGGTGGAATTGTAGGATAATAATTTTTGGATATCTTATCATAAATATGGTATCGGACAATAAAATAGGGGACAGGTGTCGATCAAGACTTAATAGGGAAGCCGGTGCACATGCCGGCGCGGTCCCGCCACTGTAAGGGGAGCGAGTCCACATAGTTACGTCACTGGGGAAGCCCGGGAAGGCGTGGAGGAGCGATGATCTGAGCCAGGAGACCTGCCTGTTCGACAATCGCCGTTTTTACCTGCGAGAGATGGGAAGGGGATTCATTGGGCATGGGCGTCCTGCCTGTGTTTTTTGCGTGTGGAATGAGCTTTCCTTTCAGGGGAAGGCTCATTTTTGGTTATAATGGCATATTTTGGGGAGGATTTGCAATGAGGAATTGGAAGAAGTTACTGGTGGCATCTTTTGCGTGTTCCGCACTTTTCAGCACTTCGCCTGCAACGGTGGATGCGGCTTATGAGCTGAACCCGGAGGTCAGGACGGCTACTCCGGCTTTGCTGAACGCTGCCCAGATCGGCGTGTTGAAGTATAAGTCCGAAGACCCGTCCCTGCAGAATCTTGCAAACAAGGATGCTATCGTGGTCATGAGTTTCGGAACGACCTACAAGGATACGCGCGAAAAGACCATTGACGCCACGGTGGCAGCGATCCAGAAGGCTCATCCCAATGTGAAGGTGGTAACGGCATTCACCTCCCATATCATCATTGACCGCATCAAGAAGAATGAGGGGATTTCTTATCCGACGCCGGAGGAAGCCCTTGCCCAGCTCAAGCAGGAAGGATATACGCGGGTGGCCCTGGTTTCCCTGGATGTCATTCCCGGCATGGAGTATGAGTACAATCGGGGCGTCTTTGAAAACTGCAAGAGGGACTTCAAGAAGATGACCCTTGGAACTTCGCTCATGTACTGGCAGGGTCAGGAAGAGCAGGCGGATGATGTGGCTGACTTCATCAAGGCGCTCTCCACCCAGTTCAAGAAACCGGGCAAAGGCGAGGCAGTCCTTCTGCTGGCTCATGGCACGCCTCAGCCCGCCAACGCCTATTACTCTGTCATACAGGCAAAACTGGACGAGATGGGCTACAAGAACGTATACGTCTATACGGTGGAAGGATGGCCGAGCCTTGAGACCGTCATTCCGAAGCTGAAGAAAGATGGTGTGAAGTCCGTGCAGCTCATGCCAATCATGATGGTTGCCGGCGACCATGCGAACAACGACATGGCAGGGGATGAGGAAGATTCCCACAAGACCATTCTCCGGAACAAAGGCTTCGAAGTGAGCACCTATCTCCATGGCCTTGGTGAGAACAAGGCCGTTCGCGACCTCTATGTGGCTCGTGCCAATGCTGCGTGGGATGCATTGGAAGCCAATGACTGACAGGATTGTCTGATACCGTAAAAGTGGGGCTCTCGTTTTGTGCGGGAGTCCCTTTTTCGTGCTTTTTGAGGATTTTGCCTTTGGCAAAATTTGAATCCCCTCCGGAGACTAACTTCGCTTCGCTTCGTGTCGGAATACGTTAGGCAGGAAGGAATTTTGTTTTTATACGGAATATATACCATATCAGACAGGTCCTTGATGGAAGGAAAAGGACGGATGGACATGGAATGGAAACAGCGGTGCAGGCATGACAGCGATTATGGTCATTTGTCGGACGATGATCTCATCTGTTGTTATCGGGAGCGGAATGACAATCTTGCGCTGTCAGAGCTTTATCGGCGTTACAATCATATGATTCGGGCTGTGGGGCACCATTATTACCTCTTGAGGGCAGGGGATGAGGACCTGCTTCAGGAGGGACGGCTTGGTTTTTTCAAGGCAGTGAAGGGATATGAGCTTCACCGCTCTGCCCCGTTTTCTGCCTTTGCCAAGCGTTGCGTGCGCTGCCAGTATATCTCGGCAATCAAGACGGCGAACCGGCAGAAGCATCGTCCCTTGAATTCCTCGGTGTCCTTGCACGCCATGGTGCATTTGCAGGATTCCGATGTCACCTTCATGGACATACTGGCGGATGAGGAAAGCGCGAAGGCCGTGGACAATATGATCCGACAGGAAGAATATGAGATCTGCCGGGCTTTCCTGCAGGAGGCCCTTTCCGATGTGGAGCATGAGGCTGTCCTGCACTATCTGAACGGCAAGAGCTACGAGGAAATCGCCCAAGCCATGGGAGGGCGCAGCGTGAAATCTGTCGACAATGCCCTGCAGAGGGCGAAGAACACGATCCGCACGGGCATCAAGAAGAGGGGGGACATCACCCTGAAGATGCTTCGGCAGTATTTCCACCGCTTGCTTTGTTTTGAGGATGTTTAAGGCGTGTTGATAAATCTGTTATCAACACGCCTTTGCTTTAATAGATATGGTATTCCTTCCATGGGATCTGGTCCAGCCGGATGGTCTTCAGGAATTCCACGATATCACGGCGCCCGTAGTAATGAGGGGTGCCGTTGTTGTCCTGGGACATGAGGATGATCGGCATGTTCGGGAAGAACTGGGAGAGCTCCCGGCGCGTCTGCACAAGCCGGGCGGTGTAACGGGTCACTGACTGCTTTACGGCAATGATGGCAAAGGTGACACCCTGTTCTATGATGACGGCACCGTGTATGGTCATGTGTTTGGCAGCTCCTTTCCATAGCGTGTTATGAAGATTGTAGCAAACATGGGAACTTTTTTCAAACAAAAAATATTTCGGGAACATATTGAAAGAATATATGTTCTGTGCTACAATTGGATTAACGAACAAAAGTTTTGAAATACATTTTCTGAAACGGGAAAGGGGAGCGGGGATTCCTATGAGAAGCAGGATTTTTGGTGCAGTTATCTTATTGTTGTTTGTACTCATGGCGCCCTTGGGGCTGTCGAACGATTATTTGCGGAGCAAGGACTTTGATACGATTACGGTAAAGCAGAATGAGAACGTATGGTCAATCGCTGCTCGCTATGTGTCGGATGAGAAAAAGGCGGCAGATCTCAGGGAGGCCATCATCGAAATCAATGACTTGCAAAAGGATGGCCGCATGTATGCAGGGCAGGTCATCCGCGTTCCCGTGCTGCCGGGGGAGATGTCATCCCATTCGGAAGAAGGGGAGGCCAATGGTTTTCTTTAAGATGGAAAGGGTTCTTTCTTGTTTACAATTGATTTTTTCCGATGTATAATATAACGAGGCGAGAGATGTCCCCCGGTCACTGTGGGGGCAGATACAAATGGGAATTTTGCCCTAGGGCAGGATTTGGGCCGTTTGTCAGTTATATTTATTAGAGGGGAGCAATTCAAAACATGAGCAAAAAGATGAAAACAATGGATGGTAACACCGCTGCCGCGTATATTTCCTATGCGTTTACGGATGTGGCGGCAATCTATCCGATTACGCCGTCTTCCCCGATGGCGGAGCACGTCGATGAGATGGCTGCCAAGGGCACGAAGAACCTTTTCGGGCAGAAGGTGCGCCTTGCCGAGATGCAGTCTGAGGCGGGCGCTGCCGGTGCGGTGCATGGGTCGTTGCAGGCCGGTGCGCTCACCACGACCTATACGGCATCCCAGGGTTTCCTGCTTATGATCCCGAACCTTTACAAGGTTGCCGGCGAGCTTTTGCCGGGTGTGTTCCATGTGAGTGCCCGTGCTCTTGCAACGAACAACCTGAACATCTTCGGCGATCAGCAGGATGTCATGGCGGCACGCCAGTGCGGCTGCGCAATGCTCTGCGAGGCCAGCGTCCAGGAGGTCATGGATCTTGCAGCGGTTGCTCACCTTGTTGCCATCAAGGGACGCATTCCTTTCATCAACTTCTTCGATGGCTTCCGCACTTCCCATGAGATCCAGAAGATTGAGATGGTGGATTATGACGATCTCAGCAAGATTCTCGATTGGGAGGCTGTGAAGGAGTTCCGTCGTCGTGCGCTCAACCCGGATCATCCTGTCATCCGCGGTACTGCCCAGAATCCGGACATCTACTTCCAGTCCCGTGAGATTTCGAACGGCTACTATGAGAGGATTCCGGAGCTTGTGGAAGAAGCCATGGCCCAGATGGCGAAGATCACGGGCCGCGAGCATCATCTTTTTGACTACTATGGCGCAAAGGACGCAGATCGCGTCATCATCGCGATGGGTTCTGTTTGCCAGGCCGTCCAGGAAGCTGTGGATTATCTCAACAGCAAGGGCGAGAAGGTTGGACTGCTCTCTATTCATCTCTATCGTCCGTTCTCCATTGAGCATTTCTTCAAGTATCTGCCGAAGACCATCAAGAAGGTTGCGGTACTGGATCGCACGAAGGAGCCCGGCTCCATCGGCGAGCCTCTTTATCTGGATGTCAAGGCGGCATTCTATAATTCCGACATGCAGCCGATCATCGTTGGCGGCCGTTATGGCCTCGGCGGCAAGGACACGACGCCGGACCAGATTCTCTCGGTATATGACGAGCTCAAGAAGGATGCCCCGAAGAACGGGTTCACCATTGGCATTGAGGATGATGTGACCCATCTTTCCCTGGCTCCCTATGCAGAGGATGTGGACCTTACGCCGGAGGGAACGACGGCCTGCAAATTCTGGGGTCTCGGCTCTGACGGTACGGTCGGCGCAAACAAGAGCGCCATCAAGATCATCGGCGACAAGACCGATATGTATGCACAGGCTTATTTCGCCTATGACTCCAAGAAGTCCGGCGGTATCACAATGAGCCATCTGCGCTTCGGCAAGCAGCCCATCACGAGCCCGTATCTCATCAACAAGGCAGACTTCATCTCCTGCTCCCAGCAGTCCTATGTCTACAATTACGATTTGCTGGCAGGCCTCAAGAAGGGCGGCAAGTTCCTGCTGAACACTGTCTGGTCGGATGAGGATCTCACGAAGCATCTGCCCGCTTCTATGAAGCGCTACATTGCCACGAACGATATTGAGTTCTACACGGTCAATGCCGTGGAGATTGCCAAGGAGCTCGGACTCGGCGGCCGTTTCAACATGGTCATGCAGTCTGCCTTCTTCAAGCTTGCGGCTATCATTCCCTTGGATGATGCTGTGAAGTACCTCAAGGATGCTGTTGTGACCTCCTATGGCAAGAAGGGGCAGAACATTGTCGATATGAACAATGGTGCCATTGACAAGGGCATCGAGAAGCTCCACAAGGTCAACGTGCCTGCAGACTGGGCAAATGCCAAGGATGAGGCTGCAGCGAAGAAGGACGTTCCCGCTTTCATCAGCGAGATCCAGGAAGTCATGAACCGCCAGGAAGGCGAGAAGCTCCCCGTTTCCAAGGTCAAGGAGATGGAGGACGGCTCCTTCCCCGTGGGAGGCTCTGCTTACGAGAAGCGCGGCACTGCCATCAATGTACCCTCCTGGCAGTCGGACAAGTGCATCGGATGCAACCAGTGCTCCTTTGTCTGCCCGCATGCAGCGATTCGTCCGATTCTTGCCACGGCAGAGGAAGCCGCTGCTGCTCCGGAAGGCATGACCTTCATCGATTCCAAGGCAGCAAAGGGCATGAAGGTTGCCATTTCCGTTTCCACTCTCGACTGCCTCGGTTGCGGCAACTGTGCGCAGGTCTGCCCGAAGCAGGCTTTGGAAATGGTGCCGCTTGATGATGCACAGAAGGCAAAGCAGGCTTATTTCGATTATGGTGTGGATCCCAAGAAGGTTGCACCGAAGAAGAACCCCATGAAGAAGGAAACGGTGCTCGGCAGCCAGTTCGAGCAGCCCCTCTTCGAGTTCTCCGGCGCTTGCGCAGGTTGCGGCGAGACTCCTTATGCGAAGCTTCTCACCCAGCTCTTCGGCGACCGCATGCTCATCGCCAATGCTACGGGCTGTTCTTCCATCTGGGGCGGCAGTGCTCCGGCAATGCCTTACACGAAGAACTATCGCGGTCATGGTCCTGCATGGGCGAACTCCCTCTTCGAGGACAATGCTGAGTATGGTCTCGGCATGTTCATGGGAACCAAGGCTGTCCGTGAGCGTCTTGCTGATGATGTGGCGGCAGCTCTGGAAGCCGGCAAGGGCAGCGCAGATCTCCAGGCTGCCATGAAGGATTGGAAGGAGAACCTCACGGTAGGCGCAGGAACCCGCGACCGCGCTGACAAGCTCACAGAGCTTCTCGAGAAGGAGAAGGGCAGCGACGAGCTCCTGAACAAGATCTATGAGGATCGCGTCTACTTCGTGAAGCGTTCCCAGTGGATCTTCGGCGGCGACGGCTGGGCTTATGATATCGGCTACGGCGGCGTGGATCATGTTCTTGCTTCCGGCGAGGATGTCAATGTGTTCGTGTTCGATACGGAAGTGTACTCCAACACCGGCGGGCAGGCTTCCAAGTCCACTCCGGCTGCGGCAATCGCACAGTTCGCTGCAACGGGCAAGAGGACGAAGAAGAAGGATCTTGGCATGATGGCCATGACCTATGGCTATGTCTATGTGGCACAGGTGAACATGGGCGCAGACCAGAATCAGCTCCTGAAGGCCATCTCGGAGGCAGAGGCTTATCCGGGACCGTCCCTCATCATTGCTTATGCACCCTGCATCAACCATGGTATCCGCAAGGGCATGGGCAAGAGCCAGCTCGAGGGCAAGCTCGCTGTTGAGTGCGGTTATTGGGCGAACTATCGCTACAACCCGCAGCTCGTCGGCACGGACAAGAATCCCTTCTCGTTGGATTCCAAGGAGCCTGATTTCGGCAAGTTCCAGGAATTCCTCCAGGGCGAGGTCCGTTATTCTTCCCTCAAGCGCAACTTCCCGCAGGAGGCGGATGCCCTCTTCGCGAAGACCCAGAAGGATGCTGAGACTCGTCTTGCCGGTTACAAGAAGCTCGCCGGCAAGGCATAAGACAACTATTCTTGGATGTTTCAGGGAGGCTGCCGCATTTCCATGCGGCAGCCTCCTTTGCAACATGCCCCGGCAAGGTTGACGTGGAACAAGTCTTGACACGACAAGCGGGCATGACTTACAATAAATCCATAAAATTCTGGGAGGCGTATAGCTTGGTCAAGGTATTGGTAAATGGAGCCTGTGGACGTATGGGGCAGGCAGTTTTGGCGGCAGTTTTGGCCGATGATGGGCTGAAGCTTGTCGGGGCGGTGGATCTCAAGGGCGGAATGGATACAGGGGAACTCATCGGCCAGGGGAAGAATGGCATCCTTGTCGAGGAGGACCTGGTTGCGGCATTGGCGAACCATAAGCCGGAGGTTATGGTGGACTTCACCCGCCCCGATGTTGTGTTTGACAATGTGTGCACGGCTCTCAAGGCGAAGGTTTCTCCGGTGGTCGGCACCACAGGGCTTTCGGAGAAACAGAAGGAGAAGATACGGAAGCTTTCCGAGGAATACAATACGCCTGCCTTTATTGCGCCGAACTTTGCCATTGGCGCAGTGCTCATGATGCTCATGAGCAGGCAGGTGGCAAAGTATATGCCCCATGTGGAGATCATCGAGCTCCATCATGACAACAAGCTGGACGCGCCTTCCGGTACAGCCATCCAGACGGCTGCCATGATTTCCGAGGTTCGCGAGAGCATGAAGCAGGGGCATCCCGATGAGAAGGAGAAGCTTGCAGGCGCACGCGGCGCAGAATATGAGGGCATGCATATCCACAGCGTGAGGCTTCCGGGCTATGTTGCCCATCAGGAGGTCATCTTCGGCGGATTGGGGCAGACCCTCACGATACGCCACGATTCCATGAACCGCGAGTCCTTCATGCCGGGCGTTGTTCTTGCCTGCAAGCGCATTGGCGGCCTCAAGGGGCTCACCGTTGGGCTTGACAAGCTTCTCGATTAAGGGAAGGCTGGGCAAACTGTTATTGTCATACTAATATCCGATTGAAATCGGATATACGCGTGTTGCACACGCTACAGCCGCGCAAAGCGCGTCTGACGTCTCATGCAGAATCCGTAGAAAAAGCTGTCGCTTTTTTAACGGATTCTAGTATCAGAATAGATGAAGGGATGGTTTCATGAAAAAATATAATGTTGCAATTCTTGGCGCGACGGGCGCTGTGGGGCAGGAGTTCCTGAACCTCATCGAGGAGAGGAAGTTCCCCTTTGCCAATCTGAAGATGCTGGCTTCCAAGCGTTCGGCGGGCAAGGTCATCAACTTCATGGGGAAGGATTACACCGTGGAGGAGACCACGGCAGACTCCTTCAAGGACGTGGACATTGCCCTTTTTGCCGGTGGTTCTGCCAGCAAGGAATTCGCTCCCGCAGCAGTGAAGTCGGGGGCCGTGGTCATCGACAACTCCAGCACCTTCCGCATGGATCCCGAGGTGCCGCTGGTGGTGCCGGAGGTCAACCCTGAGGCCATCAAGCGCCACAAGGGAATCATTGCCAATCCGAATTGCTCCACCATCATCATGGTCATGGCACTGAAGCCCCTTTATGATATCTCCAGGATCAAGCGCATTGTGGTTTCCACCTATCAGGCGGTTTCCGGCGGCGGCAAGGAGGCCATGGCAGAACTGGAGGAGCAAGTCGCTGACATCGTGGCGGGTCGCGAGGTCAAGGCGAACATCCTGCCCGGGGCGGCGCTTGCCAAGCATTACCAGATCGCCTTCAACCTCATTCCCCAGATCGATGTGTTCAAGGAAAACCTCTACACGAAAGAGGAAATGAAGATGATTGATGAGACGAAGAAGATCATGGAGGATGATGCCCTGCGCATCACGGCGACGACGATCCGCGTGCCGGTGTATCGCAGCCATGCGGAGTCCGTCAACGTGGAGTTTGAGGACGATATCTCTGTGGAGCAGGCGCGTGCGGCCATTGATGCCTTTCCGGGGGCGAAGGTCAAGGACAATCCGGATGAGATGGAGTATCCCATGCCGCTCTTTACCTCCGGCCAGAATGATGTGGAAGTGGGGCGCATCCGCAAGGACTATTCCATTGAGCATGGCCTCAATTTCTGGGTCTGCGGCGACCAGATCCGCAAGGGTGCCGCATTGAATGCCCTGCAGATTGCCGAATATATGATTGAGCACGAAATGCTTTGATGAAGGAGTGGATTCGATGTATACGCTGACCAGCCGTGAATTCAAGGGAATCAGCCCCCAGATCGACGAGGAGGCATTTGTTGCTCCGCAGGTATTCCTGTCGGGGGATGTGCGCGTTGGAAAGTATTCCAGCCTTTGGCCGGGGGTCGTGGCGCGGGGGGATGTCAATTATATCTCCATCGGGGAATGCTCCAATGTGCAGGATCTTGTGTGCCTGCATGTGGCGGACGATGATCCCTGCATCATTGGCGATTATGTGACGGTCGGGCATTCGGCCGTGCTGCATGGCTGCGTGATTGAGGACCATGTCCTCATCGGGATGAATGCCACGGTGCTGACGGGGGCGAAGGTCGGAAGGGGCTCCATCATTGCCGCTGGCGCATTGGTGCGGGAGAAGGAGGTCATTCCTCCCAATTCCCTCGTTGTGGGAATGCCGGGAAAGGTCGTGCGCACCCAGGACCGCATCGAGAGCATCCACGCCCAGGCCATCAAGTACAAGACGGAATGGGCCGTATACTATGGCGTATATCCTGAAATCGGCGGCGAAATCTATCATGGGGAAAAGATCATCTGATACTAATATCCGATTGAAATCGGATATACGCGTGTTGCACACGCTACAGCCGCGCGAAAGCGCGTCTGACGTCTCATGCAGAATCCGTAGAAAAAGCTGTCGCTTTTTTAACGGATTCTAGTATGAGTCTGCTGATGGAACGGCAAAGCCCCCGGAAGGGAATATCTCTTCCGGAGGCTTGTTTTTTTATGCCTTTATGCAATGGGCAGGGGAGCGTCGGGATTGTCTTTCAGATGGCTTCTCAGGTCGTGGTCCGTCATGGCGCAGACGCAGGAGTCAGACCAGACATTTTCTGCTGTTTCGATCATGTCGATGATGGTGTAGATGGGAAGGATGATGCCGAGAAGCCCGAGGGGGGCACCGATGGAGGACATCAGGGAGAGGGTCAGGAAATAGCATCCCATGGGAACCCCGGCGTTGCCGATGGCAGACAGCACTGCGATGAAGAGCCATGTGACCAGGGTTCCCGTTGTCAGCTCAAATCCGGCATTCTGCATGACGAACAGGGAGGTCACGAGGATGAAGGCGGCGCAGCCATTCATGTTGATGGTGGTGCAGATGGGAAGGACAAAGCGGGAGACCGAGGGATTCGCCTTGAGATTCTGCTCTGCGGTGGCAAGGGTCACAGGCAGGGTTGCGGCAGAACTCTTGGTGAAAAGCGCAACGGCCACGGCAGGGGACATCTTGCGGAAGACCTGGAGGGGATTCAGCCCGCGAAGGATCAGGAAAAAGGGCAATACGAGGAAGAACTGGATGAAGTTGCCGCCCAGCACCACCAAGGTGTATTTTCCCAGGGCGCCGATGATGACGCCTGCCTCAATCTGGGCGGAAAGCTGTGCGGAAAATGCCAGGATGCCGATGGGGAGAATCTTGAGCAGGCCGCGGATGAGGACGAAGAGAAGTTCCTGCAGGCCGAGGATGCCCTTCATCAGGGCTTCCCGGTTTTCCGTTTTCGGCATGAAAGCGAGCCCGAGGCCGGCAGCCGCCGCAATCATCAGTACAGACAGGACATTGCCGGAGAGGAAGGGCGCCAGGAAATTGTTGGGGACAATGGAAATGAAATGGTCATAGTAGGAAAGGGAACCCAGCTTCTGCAAAGGCACATCGGAGGTTCCGGCTCCTATGACGTTGGCGGGCAGGTTGTCCGGCGCAACCCAGAGATAGAGAAGCAGCCCTACCAGAGCGGCGGAACAGGTCGTGAGCAAGGTATAGACCACGGCATGCCCAAAAATCCGCCGGGTATCCTTTTTCGCTCCCAGGGAGGAGAGGGTGGTGATGACCGCAAGGGCGATGGTGGGGACTGCAACGAACTGGAACATGCGGGTGAAGACTGTGGCAATGAAATTGAAGAGATCGTTCAGGAATTCATTTCCAAGCCATCCCAGCATTGCACCCAGGATGAGTGCGACGAACCAGACCAGGAACTGGCGGAACTGCTGCTGGCTGTTGTTTTTCTGGAGTGCCTCCCTCGTTGTCTGGTCAATCCGGTTGCTTGTATGTTCATTTGCCATGGCAATTCCTTCTTTCTGGAGTTATATTTATAGTATGCTTTGAATTATACAAAGATTGCTCTTTGGTGTCAAATTTCCTCAAATTTTTTTGAAAAAAATTTTAAAACCAGAAGGATTTTTGCAGGTGATGTAGAAACTATGTTATATATATGTAAATATTTTTATGAAAGGAGAGGGTGTATATATTTTTCTATAATAATGGGGAAGGAGAAGTGTCCTATGGATAAGTGTACGGCATGTGCAAAAAAAATGCAGACCAATGGGATTGATAAGTGTACGGTATGCGCAAAACGGATGCAGACCAATGGGATCAATTCCTATCCGCATCGTTGCCCAATGACAGGGAAGGCTTGCTCTGCAATCAAGACAGAGTTTCGATTCACAAAGCTTCCGAACAGGATTATGAAAAATTCACGGATGATAAATCTGGATTTCCTGAAAAGACTTGCAAAGCGCCTGGTGGAACAGGATATTGCGGGAATTGACTGGAAAATAGAAATAAAGCGTTTTGAATACAGGATGCGATACGCTATGAGCCCTATGCGAAAGAGTCGGGCATGATTATGGCAGCTCGTGGGCCGTGCCGTTTTTGGTACGGCCTTTTTCCTTGTTTATAGGAGGATGAATCTGATGAAATGCTATAGATGCGGCTGTGAGCTGAATGAGGAGGGGATGTGCAGCAATTGCGGCCCGGAGCGGCAGGTCAGGGTCATGTCCCAGGAAGAAAAGGTTTCCTATGACGGGATTACCATTGAAGAATCATCGAATGGGGAAAGGGGCGAGTCCCCGAGGTTCTACAAGAAGAGCGCATTTGATGGAAATGGCATCCGGTTCCGTCATATTGTCCTTGATACCGGAAGCCGCGGCTGGCTGGGGTGGTTGATCGGCGGCCTTGCCGTAGCGGCAGTGCTGGCCTTTGTCTTCCTTGTCGCTTTGCCGATTGTCCTTGTCCTGGCGGCAGTGGCAGCTGTCGTCTGGTTCCTGCTGAGCCTTTTGCGGGGATACTAAACTGTCTCGCTGTATTGCACTGTTTCCGTTTTTCAACACACCCTAGTGCAACAGATTTTAAATACCTTACTGTCTCACTTGTTCAGATTTCCATCTGCTACGTTGTCGTTCGCTTGACGTAGCTCTGCTACGCCTGCGCTCCTCCGCCTTGCAGATGAAAATCTGCCCTGCGTGATACAGCAAGTTA
>JAFSWY010000395.1 GCA_017444295.1 Selenomonadaceae bacterium
AAGAAGTAGTAGAGCATGCTCAGGGTCAGAGTCTTGCCGAAGCGGCGGGGGCGGGTGAAAAGCGTCACCTTGCTATGGCCGTCGATCAGGTTCTGGATGAAGCCTGTCTTGTCAATGAAATAATATCCCTGGCGCAGGTCTTTGAAATCATCCACCCCGATGGGCAGGTTGCGGGATTTTTTCATGGGGCACCTCCATGGATGTTGTTCTATTATTATACCATATCCATACGTATTATATGAAAGATTTCCGTATCGATTTGAAGTGGATATTGTTTTTCGGGAGGCTGATTTTCGGCCTCCTTTTTGCATGTAGGGGAGTGAAAGGGGGTGAGAACATGGCAGTGAAAAAGGAAGCGGCGACGAAGCTGGCACTGAAGGTCAGGATTGAGGGCGCGGACGGCAAGGTTGCCTACAGCCAGCGGACGTTTGCGCACATCAACCCGGAACTCTCCGATGAGAATGCCTATTCCATCGGCATGATGCTCGGTGCGCTGCAGTCCCATGAGGTTGTGGCTGTGACTCGCACGGATGCAGCAGGGTTGAGTGAGTGAGAGTGGCAATGTTTTGCGGGAAAGGAGGTGAGACGGAATGAAAGGTGTGCTTAAGATCGTGGTGTCTCTTTCTAACAACAAGTCGATCACTTACAGCCTTGCAGATCCCAAGGAGGGGCTTACGAAGGCTGAGGTGCAGGCGGTTGTGCAGGAGATGCTGGACAAGCGGGCAATTTTCACAAAGGAGGCTCTTCCGGAAGGGATGAAGGATGCCTATATCCAGGAGTCGGATAGGCGCGAGCTTGCCTGATTCGGGCAGGTGAAACAAAGGCCGCTGGACCGTTCGTCGAGGAACGGTCTGGCGGCTTTTTTGCGTTGTTCCGGTGAAAAGGAATCTCTTGTCACGGGATAGAAGAAGCGATAAAATATTTACATAGCATAGTCAAGGTGAAAGGACGGGCAAGCCGATGGAACATAAAGGAATCCCGGCAAGGGACATGATTGCGAAAGAAGGAGCGGCGATGCGTCAGGAACCATCACGGTGGAGCTTCCGGGATCTTTCCGCAGAGGAGCAGGCTCTATTGCGGCGCATTTACCCGGAGTCAGAGATTGAAGCCGTGGAGAGCCTTTCTGAGAAGGAGAGAAGGGCGTTGTTCCCCGAGGGGCTTTCTTCCTCCAATGTTCACGTCCAGACCCTGTACAAATTCCAAGGGAGACTGGAACCGTCAAAGCTCCGCCGGGCCGTACAGGAAGCCATGAGCCGCACGGAGTGCCTTCGCACCAATTACTGCCGCCTTGGCCGGGAAGTGCAGAAAGTCATCCTGGTGCAGCCTAAAGAATTGCCGGATATCATCTGTCACGATCTCAGCCGCTTGGAAGGTGAAGCACTGGACAGGAACTTGCAGCAGGTCATGGAAGCGAATATGCGCCAGGAAATCGATCTCGTGCATGGTGCGCCCTTCCGCCTCTATGCTTTTTGTACGGGACCGTCGGAATATGCAGTCCTGGCAGTCACGAGCCAGATCGTCGCCTGCTGTTTTGATTTCCGCAAGATTTTCCGGGAGATGGGGGAGGGCATGGCTTCAGAGGAAGTTCCCCGGGCCTCGGCTCCCGGGACGGAGGATGCTTCTTATTGGGACCGGCTGTTGGAAGATCTTCCTTCTTCCCCCGCTCTCCCCTATGAAAAATCCAGGAGAGATGAATATCGGCAGGGCTTTTATCGCACCGCCCTGCCCCGAAATATCTCCCCTAGCCTCCAAAAGTTCTCTTCCGGCAGTCGTGACCTTCTCATGGGAATTCTCGAAAGCGCATGGGGACTCCTGCTTCTGGAAACAAATAAATGCTCCGATACCTATTTCCCGCTGTTGCTGCCGGATCATGGGGCAGACGGCTTCTTTCGTGTGCTGCCGGTCCGGTTTCGGAGAACCTCCGAGATGTCCATAGAAAAAACAGCAGCCTCACAGCTCGCGCAAATCGGGGAGTCCATATGCCTATCGTTATCTGGACCAGGATTACCGTACCCTTGTTTTGGAGGAGGAATCGTTGGAGTTTCGCAGCTATTACTGGAACAGGAGGAACCAGATCGAGAGGCTCGTCTATGAGGATGGTATGGAAGAATGCCTGAAATATGACGCAGAGGGAAGAGTGGTGTACAAGAAAGACCGTTTCGGCAGGGAAACCCGATGGGAATATAATGAAAGTGGCCTTCCCGTAAGGGAAGAACGAAAGGATGGCTTGATTCTCGATTACAGGTACGATGAATTGGGAAGACTTGTAAGGCTGCATGACAACTTCGATGGGGAGGAGCAATACCGATGGAATTCAAATGGCTGGCTCATCGAGAAAAAGACGCGGCTCACAGGACATGCATGGCGAAAAGAAGCATGGGAGAGGGACATGGTCGGCAGGATTCTCTCCTATTCCCGAAACGGGCACCAGACAAGGTATGTTTATGCGGCTGACTCGCCGATGCCTCACTTGATGGAAACTCCCTGTGGGGCAAAGTTCAGCTATCGCTATGACAAGGTATTCCGCCTGCGTGTCATCCAGAGCTCCGCCGGGGAGAGGCTTATCAGCTATAATGTGCTGGATCTCGTGGCGAGAGAAGAAGACGCATTGAAGAATTGCTGGACTTATACATATGACTTTCAGGGGAAGGAATTGGATGGAAAAGAAGCCCCTTTTTTTGATTTTTCCGGGAATCCCGAGAAAAATTCTGTAATAAAAATGGGAGATGGAACATATAAAGACCAGAGCGGCATCCTGCTTCATCACGATGCCAAGGGAAGACTCGAGGAAGTTCGCCGGGCAGAAGACCAGGCACTTTTGGCCCAGTTCCGGTATGATATCGGCGGACGGATGACGGAAGAACGCAGGGCCTGGGAGGATGAAAAGGAAGTTCCCGGAAGATTCCGGCTGCGGCGGTGGAGATATGGAAGGGGAAGGAGCGCGTCCTGCGCTGCATGACGGACAAGGAAGACGGCAGTGTGCGTTTCGTGAATTATTTTGACGGGGGCAAGCTTGTCCGCAAGGACATCTACGATGTTCTCGGCTTCCTCAGCCAAAGGCAGATGCACGACCCGGCGACGGGGGAGAATACCCACGCGGAATTCTATCGGCCCGATGGGACGGTGGCCCTTCGGGAGACCTATGAGATTGTGGACGGGGCGAATAGCCTCAAGTCCATGGAATTGGTGGATCGTGACGGGACGGTGCGGGAGGTCTTCGGGACGCGCCAGGAGGCAACTGCCTATTGGGCGATGCGCCTGATCGCCGGGGAGAAGGGAACCTGTTTTCTCGTTGGCGACAGATCCCGGAGATATTTGCATCTGTGCAGGAAGATGGGGCAGTCCGAAGAGTTTTCCCATGTCCATGTGCTTCACCAGATCCACAACATGCATGTCCTCAGCCCCTACAATCCCATGTCCTCCCGAACGGAAGCACGGTGCAGATTTCTCCATGACAGCGGCATCAAGTCGGACTGCGTCGTTGTGCTCACGCAGCGGCAGAAGGAACACATTGAGGAAAGGTACGGTTCCGGCAATCCCATCGAGACAATCCCTCATGCGTTGCATGGGAAAGCCGCGCCTGCCATGGCAGCAGATCCCTTCAAGATTGTCCTGGCGGGGCGCTTGCATGGGCAGAAAGGGCACGACAAGGCACTGGAAGCATTTCGGATGGTCTTGCAGAAGGTTCCCAAGGCTGTCCTGCATCTCTATGGGACAGGCCCCAGCGAGAAAAAGATACGGGAATGGGTGAAATCCGAGGGCTTGGGGCAATCTGTCGTGTTTGAGGGGTTTTGTCCCAACATGCCGGAAGTGTTCGCATCCTCGGCGCTTTCCATCTGCACGAGCGTTTACGAGGGCTTTTCCCTTGTGGTGCAGGAGAGCTTGCAGAACGGCTGTCCCGTGGTTTCCTTTGACTGCAATTACGGGCCTGCGGATATGATCGAGGATGGGAAGAATGGATATCTTGTGGAGCAGGGAGATATTGCATCTCTTGCAGACCGCATGGTTCGGATTCTGCAGGATGAAGCGCTTCGCCGAAAAATGTCGGCCTGTGCAAGAGAAAGCGTCCGGAAATTTTCGCCATCTCTTGTTGTCCGGCAGTGGGCAAAGATTTTCCTGGAAATCATGCAGAAGGATGAGGTGGTATCGTGATGTTGAGTAATTTCATCGTGGCAGTGAGCGCGGTAATCCCGCTGTTCTTTCTCATGTCCATCGGAGCGATGGTGAAGCATTACCGGCTGTTGACACAGGAAGAATTGAATCATATGAACCGCATGGTGTTTCGTGTGTTCTTCTTTTGCATGATGTTTTACAGCATCTATACCATGGATGTCTCGGTGAGTTTCCAGCCGGGACTCATGCTGTTCGGCGCCATAGGGGTATTGGCAGTCTTTGTTTTGGCTGCAATCCTTGTCTGTGCCTTTGAAAAGGAAAATCCCAGGAGAGGTGCCATGGTCCAGGCAATCTATCGTAGCAATTATGTCATCATGGGCATTCCTCTGGTAGGGAATATCTTCGGGGATGGGGCACTGGCTATTCCGGCGATGATGATTGCAGTGATTGTTCCTATCTATAATATATTGGCAGTTTTTGTGTTGGAGACGTTCCGGGGTGGGACCTTCGATTTCTTCGGGATTCTTCTGGGGGTGCTCAAGAATCCCATGATTGTGGGGGCAATCCTGGGGGCTGTTCTGCTGTTCTTTGGTGTTCCCGTGCCGGAGCCGGTCCTGAAGCCGATCCGGCAGGTGGCGGCGGCGACAACACCCGTGGCGCTCATCATTCTGGGAGCTTCCTTCCAGGGAGGGAGCTTCCATGCCCATTTGAAGCAATTGGTTGCCTGCGTTGCGGCGAGGCTCATCATCGTTCCGGCGGCAGTCATGGGGCTTGCCATCTATCTGGGGTATCGGGACGTTGAACTCGTGACGCTTCTTGCGATCTTTGCCACGCCCTGCGCGGTGGCATCCTTTGCCATGGCGCAGCAGATGGGAAGCGATGCGGAGCTGGCCGGGAATTGTGTCGTCTACACCTCGGCGCTCTCCTGCTTCACGATTTTCGGATGGGTATTCGCCTTGAAGACCTTGGGCATGTTTTGACGGTGATCTGGAGGAACCTGCCACATGAACATGCTATATCTTGTTATATAATGTAGGAAAAGTTTGCCGTCAGTTTTTTCAAGAAAACGAAAAAAACGCTTGACATGGATATGGGGCTGTCGTATAATACGTTATGTTGACAGCGCAACAAGGCTGAAAACACAGGGGTATCGCCAAGTTGGTAAGGCACCAGACTCTGAATCTGGCATTCGTTGGTTCGAGTCCAGCTACCCCTGCCAAATTCTCAAAAAGCTCTCTATAAAAGAGAGTTTTTATATCCGAAAAAACTGCTTGACAAAGCAGGAAGCACGGGATATAATAATTAAGCTACTTAATGTAGCGGATGTTCCTTGAAAACTAAACAATGCAGAATGTCATGCAAGATTGTATGACAAGCCAGATGTTTGGGAAGCGAAAGCTTCCAGAAACCATCGTTGGGTTATGACCGACCACATAAGCAATCGGCATTTCTTTTGCGCGACCCGCGAAAGCGGGGAGCGACCAGAATGAAGAGAGAGCCAAG
>JAFSWY010000396.1 GCA_017444295.1 Selenomonadaceae bacterium
AAACTCTCTACGTGTAATGTTTTTCATGATGAACACCCTTTCATCGCCGTTGCTGACGGTACTCTCCCTACATGATTCGACAAACAGCCATGCACTCCTGCCACAACGAAAAAAATCGGCGCAGCCGAAGCCACGCCGATACATCACGCTATGATTAACCAATATCTCATTTTTCAGAATGCAGCCACGAAACACTCCTCCAAGATACGCTGTGAAATTCAGACGAATCCCTCCGATCATCGTTTGTCATTTACTCTTTCCCGATAAAATCGCCTTTTTGACCGTAATGACCGGCATGAACATTCTGCCAAACCAAATCCTTTTCCGTCCGAGCGGATTTCTTTTCGCCCTTTTGTCCCAAAGCCACCACATTCAGTACGGAGAAATTATCCGGCACACCGAGGATTTGGCGGATTTCCTCATCGGCACTTTTTCTTTGCCCCTGCCGATTCCGCATGTGAATCCAGCAGGCTCCTACACCAAACTCCTCGGCAGCCAGCAGGATATAAGTAGAAGCAATGGCCGCATCCTCAATCCAGAGTTCGCAGTCTGCCGTATCAGCCATGACCACAATGGCAACATCTGCCATTGGAAGTGGACCTGCTCCCATGCGCTTGCAGCGGGCAACGGCCTCAATGGTCTCTCGGTCACGCAGGATTACAAACTCCACAGGATGCCGTCCCCAGGAAGAGGGGGCCAGAAGAGCAATCTTCAGGATTTCCCTCACCGTATCATCCGGGACTTTATCTCCCGTGTAACGGCGAACAGAACGGCGGCGGCGTACCAATTCATACAACGAATTTTCCTGACTTTCATTTAAAGACATACTCGGTATCCTCCTGCTTCTCGTAAAGCTCCCAGTATTTTTTCGCTATATCGGCGGGATCATAGTGGGTACCCGGCGCAATGCTGCCCATGATGGTGACGATGCCCACATAGATTCCCTTTTCCTTCACCTCCTGCGACAGGGCAAAGGTCAAAGCCCGAAGCGCCGCCTTGTCGATGGAGATGCAAGTGTATTCTGCCATGGGATAGAGGGCAAAGCCACCGCCGGTGAAGATGATTGCTCCACTTCCTTTGGCGATTTGCTCCGGCAATACGAGATTGGCCGAGTGAAGGGCGCTGGCCACATCCACTTGATAGTGTTCCAGAAGATCGGAGCTTGTGAGCTTGGTGGGGAATCCAGCCGTCAGAATTGCGGCATTGTAAATCATCACATCTACGCGGCCATGCTCCTGCCGTATCTTCTGAAAAGCCGTTGTCAGAGAATCGGTGCTGGCAGCATCTGCCGCATAGGTATAGGCTTCTAACCCCTGATCTTTCATTTCCTTTGCCAAAGGCTCCAGTTTTTCCAAACTTCTCGCCAGCATTGCCACTTTGAAATCATGCTGCCCGAATACCTTGGCGATATTTACGCCCATGCCCTTTCCCGCGCCTACCACGACGGCCAACTTCTTTCCCATGATGAAAATCTCCTTTCAGTTTTCGGCGTTGATTGTATCTGAAGCTATTTTATGGTAGAATCCGCATAAAGACAAATACATTCTTGTTTATGGGAGGATAACCAGAAAGTTATGTTGACACATAATCTGCGGATATTCCTTGAGGTAGCCAATCGGCAGAGCATTACCGAGACGGCCAACGCCCGCTATATCTCCCAGCCCGCTGTCAGCAAGGCCATTCAGTCGCTGGAAAAGGAACTGAGCTTGAAACTTTTTCATCGTGACAAGAAAAGCGGCATGATACCCACGGAAGCGGGAAAGAAAATTCTCCTGTTGGCGCGTCAAATGGAGGACTTGGAAAATCGCATCTATCAAACGGCCTTCCGGGAGAACAACTTCATCGGCGGAAAACTTCGCATTGCCTCCGTTCCCGTTACCACTACGGTTCTGTTGTCCAAGGTTCTGCGTCAATATCGGGAGGTTTATCCCTATGTTGCAGTTGAACTCAAGGAGGGCAGTCCCCTTGCCGTGCGGAAGATGGTGGAGGAACACGCTGTTGATTTTGCCGTTACGTATGCTCCTTTCGGCAGTTTGGATGCCGAAGTTCTCATCAAGGATGAAATGGTGGGCATATTGCAGCCGGATTCGGACACGGAAATTATGGAGATTGGCAAAGAGGCAGACCATATTATTCTCTGTCGCGCCGGAATGGAAACGGTGATGGAGCGTTTGCCCTCCGGGCAGAGGATTGATTTTAGCCGAAGTCTGCTGGTGCAAAATGCAGAAACCGTAGTACGCATGGTGGAGGAAGGGAACGGCATGGGGCTTATCTCGCAGTTCACTCTTTCTTCTGTTTCACATAAACTCCGAATTTGCCCGGTTGTTCCTGCGATGGATACAGAGATAGGGATTATTGCTCAGGGATTGGATGATTTGACTCCCGTGGCACGGGAATTTGTGCGAATGATACGGGAACTATGCACGGAAATTGTTTGAAACGAAAAATCGGCACAGCCTCTCCTTCACTGCCTGCCAATTAAATCTCCTCAGTAAGTTTCCGGCTGGCTGTAATCGTAGGCATCGCCGAGGATTTCCTCGTCAAAGCTGTGAACCTGTTCCCCTCGGCTATGGCTATGATAGCTTTCCGTTCGCCTATCATAGTTGCCGCCATCCCTACGCAGTGTTCCCTATGAAAACGGAGCGTGTCCAGCATTACCATATTTCCTCCTATACGCCCCGGCATTACTTGGTCTGCGTTGTGGCCGTATCCAACTTCAGGCTGGCGCTGCCGTCTGCCTGGGCCTCCATGACAGCGTGAATCCCCAAGGGCAAATACACATTATTCTGGCCATGTCCCACCGGCAGTCCCTTAATCATGGGCTTGCCCGCAAGTTTTGCGTAGTGCTC
>JAFSWY010000397.1 GCA_017444295.1 Selenomonadaceae bacterium
AGAATACAGGTGATGAGATGAGCAAGGGAAAACTGATTGTGATAGAGGCCGGGGATGGTTCGGGGAAGGCGACACAGACGGAGAGGCTCTACGAGCATCTTCGGCAGGATGGCAGGAAGGTGCACCGCATTTCCTTCCCCGACTATGAGGCGGAGTCCTCCGTGCCGGTGCGCATGTACCTGCGGGGGGATTTCGGGAGCCATGCGGGGGACGTGAATGCCTTTGCGGCATCCACCTTCTATGCGGTGGACCGCTATGCCTCCTTCCGCATGAAGTGGCAGAAATATTACGAGGCGGGGGATATCATCCTTGCCGATCGCTACACCACATCGAACATGGTGCATCAGGCGGTGAAGATGGAGGATGAGGGAGAACGCAGGGCCTTTCTTGACTGGCTCTGGGATTTCGAGTTCGGGAAGCTGGGCCTTCCCGTGCCGGATATGGTGATATTCCTCGACATGGACCCGGAGGTGGCGGACAGGCTCATTGCCATGCGGGCAAAAAAGCAGGCGCAGGAGAAGGACATCCATGAGAAGGACCGGGCCTATCTCCACCGCTGCCATAGGGCATATCTGGAACTGGCGGAAACGTATCGATGGCAGCGCATCCGCTGCAGTGAAGAAGGGGAGCCGCGGGGCATCGGAGAGATCCATGGGGAAGTCTACCGTGCGGTTTGCGGCTTGTTGGAGAATGAGGAGCATTTATGATAAAGGAAGTTTTGGTCGTGGAGGGAAAGATGGACGTGGTCGCCATCAACAAGGCGGTGGAGGCGGACTGCATCATCACAGAGGGCTTCAACCTCAAGCCCAAGGCCCTTGCGAATATCGAGCAGGCCTACAGGAAGCGGGGCATCATCATCCTGACGGACCCGGACCCTGCAGGCGAGCGCATCCGGAGGTTTCTGGCGAAGCGGTTCCCGAAGGCGAAGCATGCCTTTGTGCCGAAGGAGGATGCGACGGACAACGATGATATCGGCATTGAGCAGGCAAAGCCACCGGCAATCCGGGCGGCACTGGAGAAAGTCCGGACCATGGACTGGGAGCCCAAGGAGACCTTCAAAAGCGCGGATCTCATCGTGAACGGCCTCAGCGGCACACCGGAGGCATCGGGGCGCAGGGCGAGGCTGGGGGCTGCCTTGGGCGTGGGGTTTGCCAATGCCAAGACCTTTCTCCTGCGTCTCAACCATTACGGCGTGACGCGGGAGGAGTTCGACAATGCTCTGGAAAGGATGGACCGGGAGGAGGAAGGGGAATGAGCGGGACACTTCATCCAATGATTGCCAGCCGTGAGGCCACGAGCCACATCCTCAAGGTATTCCATCTGCGGGCCAGCAAGCGCCTGGGACAGAACTTCCTGATTGACGGAGGGATTGTCCGGGGCATCGTAGAGGCTGCGGAGACTGCCGCCGGTGACAGGGTGCTGGAGATCGGCCCGGGCATCGGGACGCTGACTCAGGGACTGGCGGAGGCAGGGGCGGATGTCACTGCCGTGGAACTGGACAAGAAGCTGCCGGAGGTGCTGGCGCACACACTGGCGGGCTATGACAATGTGCGCATCGTGCAGGGGGATATCCTCAAGGTGGATATCCCTAAAATCATGGGCGAGGGAAAGTTCAAGGTCGTTGCCAATCTTCCCTATTATATTACGACGCCGATTCTCATGGCTTTGCTGGAACGCCGTCTGCCCATCACACGCATCGTCACCATGGTGCAGAAGGAAGTGGCGGAGCGCATGACGGCACAGCCGGGGGGCAAGGACTACGGAGCCTTGTCGGTTGCGGTGCAGTATTACACGGAGCCGGAAATCGTGATGGAGGTGCCGCCGAAATCCTTCCTGCCTGCGCCGGAGGTGGATTCCGTGGTCATCTCCTGCCGCGTGCGGGAGGTGCCCGCCGTTCGGGTACGGGATGAGCGGATCTTTTTCCGCGTGGTCAAGGCGGCCTTCGGGCAGAGGCGGAAGACTCTCGCCAATGCCATGAAGGGGGCGGGATTTGCAAAAGAAGAAATCCTGCCCGCATTTGAGCGGGCAGGATTCGATGCGGCAAGGCGGGGGGAGACCCTTTCGCTGGAGGAATTTGCCTCGTTGGCAGATGCTTTGCATGCCATAGAAAATAAATACATAGAAAATATATAGAAAGCACATGGAAATCACGTTGCTTCCAAAGGTGTTTTGTTATACAATAGGAATGCTGTTTTTGGAAATCATAGGAAAGAAGGTATGATAATGGCACAGACTGCCTGGGCAATGCTTCCCCCGATCATCACTATCGTTTTGGCGCTTTTGACGAAGGAAGTCTATATGTCCCTTATCATCGGGATATTTTCCGGTGCAATGCTTTTTACGGATTTTTCTGTTCTCGGCTCCACCATTGCGATGTTCGAGATCATGGCGGACAAGATCGGGGGGAATGCGAACATCCTGATCTTCCTCGTCATCCTCGGCATCCTGGTGGCGGTCATCACCCGCTCCGGCGCGACCCGCGCCTATGGCGAGTGGGCCGGGCGCGTCATCAAGAGCCAAAGGGCTGCTTTGCTGGTGACGCCGCTTCTCGGCATCATCATTTTTATCGATGACTATTTCAACTGCCTGACGGTAGGCACGGTCATGCGCCCTGTGACGGACAAGTTCAAGGTGGCAAGGGCAAAGCTGGCCTATATCATTGATGCCACGGCAGCTCCCATCTGCATCATCGCCCCGGTTTCCAGCTGGGCGGCGGCAGTGGGTTCTTCCCTGCCGGAGGACAGCAGCATTGACGGGTTCGGGCTGTTCCTCCAGACGATTCCTTTCAATCTCTATGCCTGGCTGACCATTGCCTTCATGTTCTTCATCATCCTGTCGGGCAGGGATTTCGGCGCCATGGCGAAGAGCGTCCTGGAAAGCGAGGAGCATTTCGTGGTGCCGAAGGAGTACGAGGATACGGAGTACGCTTCGGTGGCAGGAGATGGCAAGGGGGAGATGGTGGATCTCATCCTGCCTCTCGTGGTGCTGATCGGCGCCTGCATCTACGGCATGCTTTACACGGGCGGCATCCAGGAGGGCAAGTCCATCGCCGATGCCTTTGCTGACTGCGATTCCTCGCAGGGCCTTGTGTTTGGTTCCTTTGTGGCCCTTGCCTTTACGGCATTTCTCTATCTGCCGCGCGGTGTCCTCGGCTTCAATGCCTTCTGTGACGGCTTCAGCGCGGGGTTCAAGGCCATGACGCCGGCCATCTTCATTCTCTGTCTTGCATGGACCCTTTCGGGCATCTGCAGTGACAAGTACCTTGACCTTGGCGGTTTCGTCGGGCAGGTGGTCAGCACGAATGCCTCGGTCATCACCTTCCTGCCCCCCATTTTCTTCCTGGTGGCCATCGGTCTTGCCTTTGCCACGGGGACTTCCTGGGGAACCTTTGGCATCCTGATTCCCATCGCCATTGCAATCCTTGGCGTGGAGAATGAGGGCATGCTGGTCATCACCGTGGCGGCGATTCTCTCCGGCGCCGTGGGCGGCGACCATGCCTCGCCGATTTCCGATACTACCATCCTCGCCTCGGCAGGGGCGCAGTGCCACCATCTCGACCATGTGAACACGCAGATTCCCTATGTGTTTGTCGTGGCGCTTTGCAGCCTTGTGGGCTATGTGGTGGACGGTTTCACCCAGAATGGCTGGATGGGGCTTGGCGTTGGGTTCGCCTGCCTTGTGCTGGCGATGGTTGTCATTTGCGGCAAGGTTTCTGCGGCAAAGGCATGAATTGAAGATGTGATATTGTTGCAGGAAGGAATTGTAACATGGCACAGACAGCTTGGGTAATGCTTCTCCCAATCATCACGATTGTCTTGGCATTGCTGACAAAGGAAATCTATATGTCGCTGCTCGTCGGGATTTTCGCCGGTGCGTTGCTCTATACGCAGTTTTCCGTGTTCGATGCGGTCATCACCATGTTTGAGGTGATGTCGGCAAAGGTGGGAGAAAATGCCAATCTGCTCATCTTTCTCATCATTCTCGGCATACTGGTGGCGATCATTGCCCGTTCCGGTGCAACCCGCGCCTACAGCGACTGGGCAGTCCGTGCGATTGACAGCGAGCGGGGCGCCCTTTTGGTGACGCCGATTCTCGGTGTGATCATCTTCATCGACGATTATTTCAACTGTTTGACCGTGGGCACGGTCATGCGTCCCGTGACGGACAGGTTCAGGATTGCAAGGGCAAAGCTGGCCTATGTCATTGATGCCACGGCAGCTCCTGTCTGTATCATTGCACCTGTTTCCAGTTGGGCGGCGGCGGTTACCTCCGCTTTGCCCCAGGGCAGCAACATCGACGGTTTTGCTCTTTTTCTCCAGACCATACCAAACAATCTTTACGCCTGGCTGACGCTGGTGTTCCTCTTCTTCATCATCCTGTCGGGCAGGGATTTCGGCCCCATGGCGAAAAGCGTCAAGGCGAGCAGGGAAAACCTTGTGGTGCCGCAGGAGTACAGCGATGCGGAATATGAGTCCCTGGTGGGAACCGGCGGCAAGGGGAAGATGCTCGATCTCATTCTGCCCATTCTGGTGCTTATCGCCGGCTGCGTGTACGGCATGCTCTATACGGGAGGCATTCGGGAGGGAAAGACCATCGCGGAGGCCTTCGCCGATTGCGATTCCTCCCAGGGAATGGTGTTCGGGGCCTTTCTCGCCCTCGTCTTTTCGGCCATGCTCTATCTGCCGCGGCGCGTCCTGAGCTTCAAGTCCTTCTGCAATAGCTTCGGCATAGGGTTCAAGCTCATGACCCCTGCCATCTTCATTCTCTGCCTGACCTGGGCCTTTTCGGGGATCTGCAGCGAGGAATACCTCGATCTTGGGGGCTTCGTTGGGACGATCGTGGATGTGGATGCCTCGGTGGCCTCCATGCTGCCGGCGATTTTCTTCCTTGTGGCCATCGGGCTTTGCTTCACCATCGGTAATTCCTGGGGAACCTTCGGCATCCTCATTCCTGTTGCCGTCACCCTCATGGGAACGGAGGACATGTTCCTTCTGACCCTCACCATTGCGTCGATCCTCTCCGGCTCCGTGGTGGGCGACCATGCCTCCCCCATTGCGGATACCACCATCCTTTCCTCCACGGGAGCCCAGTGCAATCACATCGAGCATGTGAACACCCAGCTTCCCTATGTGATGGTTGTGGCGGCTTGCAGTTTTATCGGCTATGTGGCCGGAGGGCTTGCCCAGAATGGCTGGATCGGTCTCGGTGTGGGATTCCTCGCCCTTGTGGTGGCGATGTTCCTCATCTGCGCCAAGGTTCCGGCACAGGCCGGTGTGCTGGCAGAGGACGAAACAGAGGAAAAGTAGGTGTGACAGGATTCCCTGCAGAAATGAAACCTGCAGGGAATTTTTTATGAATCGGGCACGCCATGCAGCAGGATTTTTGATAGGACAGGTCGAAAAAAGAGTCAAGGAAATCCTGGCAGAGGAGAGATTCGCATGGCAGAGCAAATCGAGAAGAAGCTGTCCTACAGCTGTCTTTGTCCGGCAGACGGGACGGAAAAGGAAGTAGAGCTTCTGTATACCGCAAGCGGCAACAGCGTTTTCTGGAAGAACCGGGCGCTCAATGTGTGGTGTGACAAGGAAGCAAACTGCAAGGAATGTATGGGAGAGCCACCGCGCTGCCCGATTTTCCTTGCTGCGCCGAGGTTCCTGTCCCGGGAAGATGCGGCAAATCTGTGATGGGGAGGCAGTGCCTTGGAGTGGAGGCACTGCCTTTATTTTACAGGATACATTTTTGACAAAGCAGGAATTTTTGCTAAACTTACAGTTGATTGAATCAACGATATATGTGTGGAGGCGCATTTCATGGACTATATGAACATCGGGCGAAGCTTTTCCATACTGCATCGCCGTTCCCAGCTTTTTGTGACGGCGGCTTGTGAGCACCTGAAGATCAGCTATTCGGAATACGTGATGCTCATGCGGATTTTTGCCTCGGAAGGGCTCAGCCAGGAGGAATTGTCCAGCACGCTTTTCCTGGACAAGGCAGTGGTCACCCGCACCATTTCCCTGTTGGAGGGGAAGGGGATGGTACGCAGGGAGCAGGATGGACGGGACCGGCGCATGAAGCGGCTTTATCCCACGGAACGGGCGAAGGAGGAGCAGGAGTATCTGGAGGGCATCATCTATGCGTGGGTGGACTATCTGCGGCAGGACATGCCCCAGGAAGAAACGGAACTCGTTGCCAAGGGGTTCCTCATGGCTTCGGAAAGGGCTTCCCAGGCGAATATCCCGGAGCTTGTGAGAAGGATGGGAAAGAGGGGGGCGGATTCCCTTGAGGAATAATTGGCGATGGGCGGCATTGTTTCTTTGTATGTGTGTGCCACTCCTTCTTTCCGGCTGCGGAAAGGAGGAGGCGAAGGAAGCAAGGGCTCCCTTCGTGAAGACGCAGCGTGCGGGCAATGCGGCAACGGAGCAGATGGCTGTCTATGCCGGAAGCGTCAAGGCGCGCTATGAGACGAAAATGTCCTTCCAGGTGGGGGGGCAGATCCTCGCACGGAATGTGGAGGCGGGCAGCAGGGTTCGCACGGGGGATGTGCTCATGACCATCCATCCAAGGGATGTCCAGCAGCAGGTGAACCAGGGGGAGGCGCAGGTGGCCTCTGCCCGCGCCCAACTGGATCTGGCGCAGGCAAACCTTTCCCGCTATACACAGCTTTACGAGGAGGAAGCGATTCCTGCGGCGGTGCTTGACCAATACCAGACCAATTATGATGCGGCCTTTGCCGCGTACCAGAGTGCCCTGGCACAGGCGGCACAGGCCCATAATTCCCTTGGATATACGAATCTTTCTGCCCCGGCAGATGGCGTCATCTCCTCGGTGAGCGCAGAGGAAGGGCAGGTGGTTTCTGCGGGGCAGGCCGTGCTTGTCCTGTCTCGGACGGACGAACTGGAAGTGGAAATTGACGTGCCGGAGAACCGCTTGCACGATGTGCCTTTGGGACGCTCCGTGCAGGTGGCATTTTGGGCGCTTCCGGAGAAAGCAGAGGGAACGGTCCGGGAGGTTTCTCCCATGGCGGATGCCGTGTCCCGCACCTATCGGGTGCGCATCTCCCTGCCGAACCCGCCGCAGGGCATGGAACTTGGCATGACTGCTTCCGTGGAGGTGGCGGAGCCCGGCTCAACGGAAGGTGTGGTGCTTCCCATGATGGCAATCTATCAGAACGGGAATGCTCCCCAGGTATGGGTTGTGCGGGACCATGCGGCATGCCTTCAGCCGGTGCAGGTGACTGTCCGGAATGAGCGAGAGGTCATCGTGCGCGGAGTCGAGCCGGGAGCACTCGTGGTTGTTGCCGGTGTCCATAAACTGCGGGAAGGGCAGAAAGTCCGCACGGAGGACGATGACACATGAGGAATCTTACGGAAGTATCCCTGCGAAACAAGGTGCTGGTCTGGTATTTCATCATCATGACGGCGGCCGCGGGCATCCTTGCCTATTGGAAGCTCGGACGGATGGAAGACCCTGGCTTCACCATCCGCCAGATGGTGGTGACGGCCTCATGGCCGGGAGCGACGGCACAGCAGATGGAAGAGCAGGTCACGGACAAACTGGAGAAGAAGCTTCAGGATACCCCCGGGCTGGACTTCATCAAGAGCGAGTCGCGGGCAGGGACTGCAGTGATCTTCGTGAACCTTGCGGATACGATGCCGAAGGAGGAGATCCGTCCCACATGGCGCGATGTGCGGAATTTCTGTGAGGATGCCAGGAAGGACCTGCCGGATGGGGTGTACGGTCCCTATTATAATGACCGTTTCGACGATGTCTTTGGCTCTGTCTATGCCATAACGGGAGATGGTTTTTCTTATGAGGAAATGCGGAGCGAGGCGGAAAAGGTGCGTCGGCTCCTGCTGTCCCTTCCCAGTGTCCAGAAGGTGGAGCTCGTCGGCGAGCAGCCGGAGAAAGTCTACGTCGAGGTGGAGAATGCCCGCCTGGCAGAGCTTGGCATCAGCCCGCAGGCCATCAGCAACGCCCTGCTCAACCAGAACCGGATGACACCCGCAGGAGAGGTGGAGACTTCATCGGACAATGTCTATCTTCGCGTCACCGGCATCTTTGACGATGTGGAGGCCATCCGGGATATGCCGATTGCGGCGAATGGCCGGGTGTTCCGCCTCGGGGATATCGCCAAGGTGGAGCGGCGCTTTGCGGAGCCTGCGGAGCCAAAGATGTTCTTCAACGGGGAGCCTGCCATTGGCATTGCGGTCTCCATGGAGGACGGGGGCAATATCCTGTCCCTGGGGAAGGAACTCAGCGGCATGATTGCAAGGGCCCAGGAGGAACTGCCCCTCGGCCTGGAAATCCACCAGGTTTCCAACCAGCCCCAGGTGGTGGACGAGTCCATCCATGATTTTATAAAGACACTTGTAGAAGCGATTGTCATCGTGCTGGCCGTGAGTTTCTTTTCTCTGGGGTTCCGCACCGGTCTTGTGGTGGCCGGGTGTATTCCCTTGGTGCTGGCAGGCGTGTTCGTCTTCATGTACATGACGGGGATCGACCTGCATAAAGTCTCTTTGGGGTCATTGATCATTTCCCTCGGCTTGCTGGTAGATGATGCCATTATTGCCGTGGAAATGATGAGCGTGCAGCTGGAGCGGGGCCTTGAGCGCTTCGAGGCTGCCTGCTTTGCCTTTCGTGCAACGGCAAAGCCCATGCTCACGGGAACTCTCATCACCTGCGCGGGATTCATTCCCGTGGCCTTTTCCAAGGGAATGGCCAGCGAGTTTTGCAGTGCGCTGTTCCCTGTGATTGCCTGCGCGCTTCTCCTTTCCTGGGTGGTTTCCGTCATGGTGGCGCCCCTCTACGGGTATTCCCTGATCCGCATCCCGGAGAAACGGGAAGAGACAGCGAAGGAACATCCTTTTTACCGATGGTTCCGCCGGGTTCTGGAGTGGTTTCTCTCCCACAGGAAATCGGTTTTGGTGGGAACCGCCGCAATATTTCTGGCATCCCTCTGGAGCATGGGATTTATCCGGCAGGAATTCTTCCCGCCCTCCCTGCGTCCGGAAATCCTCGTGGAAATGCGTTTGCCACAGGGTTCCTCCATGGCGGCTTCCCAGACGGAGGCTGACCGCATGGCGGCATTCCTGGAGAAGCATCGGGAGGAGTTGGAGAATTACAGTTATTATGTCGGCGTTGGCGCCCCGCGGTTCGTGCTGACACTGGAGCCTGTGCTGCGGCAGAGCAATTTCGCCCAGTTCGTCATCGTCGCAAAGGATACCGAGGCAAGGGAACGGCTGATGGCAGAGCTTCGGGAGGCGATGGACAGGGATTTTCCAAACGTGCGTGTCAGCCTCAAGCTCATCCAGACGGGCCCTCCTGCGGAAGCGCCCATCATGCTCCGCGTATCGGGCTATGATGCGGACAAGGTCAGGTCTTTGGCCGGCGAGGTGGCGGAGCGCGTGGCGGCGGATGACAATGCCTGCAACATTTTCCTGGATTGGCAGGAGAAAAGCAAGATTCTGCATCTGGAGCTGGACCAGGACAAGCTTCGCGCCATGGGAGTGACAAGCCAGTCCGTGGCCCAGACACTTTACACGGAGATCACCGGCGCCACGGCGGCGCAGTTCTATGCGGGAGACCGCACCATCGACATCAGCCTTCGCATGGCAGAGGCTGACCGTTCTGACCTGGCAAAGCTGAAGAACCTCCCCGTCTATCTCGGCCCTGCCGGGTATGTGCCCCTGGAGCAGATCGCGAAGATTTCCCTTGAGGCGGAGGACGGGCTCATCAAGCGGAGGGATCTCAAGCCTACCATCACCGTGCAGGCGGACATCCGAAGCGGCACCGCCAATGATGCGACGAAAAAGGCCTACGATGCGACAAAGGATATCCGGGAGAGACTTCCCCTGGGCTACAGCATTGAGGCAGGGGGAGCGCTGGAGGACAGCAGAAAATCTGCGGGGCATCTGGCGGCGCCGCTTCCCGCCATGGTTTTCATCATCATGACCTTGCTGATGTTCCAGCTCCGGAATGCCAAGGACATGATCCTGACGCTGCTGACAGCTCCTTTGGGGCTCATCGGCGTTGCATGGGGCATGCTGCTTTTGGGGAAATCCATGGGGTTTGTGGCAGAGCTTGGCATACTGGCCCTTTTCGGCATGATCATCCGCAACTCCGTCATCCTCATCGACCAGATACAGAAGCATATTGCGGATGGCGAGACTCCCTGGGATGCCGTTGTGGATTCCGCGGTTCTTCGCTTCCGTCCCATCATGCTAACAGCCACCGCTGCCATCCTCGGCATGCTGCCCCTGATGCCCAGCACCTTCTGGGGACCCATGGCAGCCGCCATCGCCAGCGGCCTGCTGGTCGCAACGATCCTGACGCTTCTCGTGCTGCCTGCGATGTATGCGGTGGCCTATGGGGTGGAGAAGGGGGCGCAATAGTAAAAGAATTATCAGGAGGTGTTTGCGATGCAGGAAAGAAAACGCCCCATGCCTGTGGGTATTGAGGATTTCAAGAAACTGATCCAGAGGGAATATTATTTCGTTGACAAGACACGGTTTATCCGGGATTTGCAGGATCTCCAAACGGAGGTCACACTGATTACCCGCCCTCGTCGCTTCGGCAAGACTCTAACCCTCTCCATGTTGCGGTATTTCTATGACATGGAGAATGCGGAGGAAAATAGGGGGCTCTTCCGTGGGCTTGATATCGAGAGAGCGGGGACTCAGTACATGCGGGAGCAGGGAACAAGGCCCGTGGTGTTTCTCACGCTGAAGGAAGTGCAGTCTGGGAATTATGGGGGGCTCATGGCCAAGCTCTCAGAAATTCTTTGCCAGCTTTACGGGCAATCGGAATATCTTGAGCACAGCAATGCACTCTCAAGGAAGGAGCAGGAATATTTCGCCGATGTTTTCGGTGGAACATGTCAAGGGGAAAAATTGCAGTTTGCCCTGTCAAATCTTATGAAGATGCTGGAAAAGCATCACGGGAAAAAGCCGGTTCTTTTGCTGGACGAGTACGATGCCCCCATTCTCTCTGCCTGGGAAAAGGGCTATTACGAGGAAGGCATCGATTTCATGCGGGGCTTTCTGGGTTCTGCCCTCAAAACAAATCCATCCTTGGGATTTGCTGTCCTGACGGGGGTGACGCGAGTCTCCAAGGAGAGCATTTTTTCCGGCCTCAACAATCTCAAGGTATGCTCGGTGCTCTCCGATGCCTATTGCGATATCTTCGGCTTTACTCAGGAAGAAGCGGCAAGGCTCATGGAGGAGTGCGGCGTGGGGGACAAACTGCCAGAGCTCAAGCAGTGGTACGACGGCTATCGATTTGGCTCGGCAGAGATCTACAACCCCTGGTCGGTCATTCGCTACATTGACGAAGGTTGCAAGTTCCAGCCCTATTGGATGAACACTTCCGGAAATTCCATCCTGAAGGATCTTTTGCGGCATGTGGATACGCGCCGCCATAAGGAACTGCAGGGATTGGTTCAGGGAAAGTCTGTGGAATCCCCCGTGTTGGAGAATATCGTCTATGCCGATATCCATAGGAACCGGGATGCCCTCTTCATGATGCTTATGACCACGGGATATCTGAAACCTGTGGAAGTCTGGAAGAACCGCAATGGCAGGGATTGGGTGAGGCTCATGGTTCCCAATATGGAAGTTCGCCTTGCCTATGAGGCGGAAATCCTGAACCATATTGTCCCGAGCCAGGGGGAAACCCTCCTTCGGGACATGCTTTGTTCCATGACAGCCGGGGATGCGGAGGGGTTTCAGGAGAACCTGTCGGATCTTCTGCGGGATTTTGTAAGCTATCATGATACTGCCCAGCCGGAGTCATTGCACCAAGGTGTAAGCGACTCACACGACGCTGAAGCATCGGTTCGCTGCTTATATCATGGCCTTATCCTGGGTCTTTCTGTCATGCTGGATGGCGAATACCGTGTAGCCTCCAACCGGGAGAGCGGATATGGACGATTCGACATCGCATTCTTCCCCTTGAAGGATGGTGCGCCGGGGATCATTCTGGAACTGAAGTCCGCCAAGTCCGAGGAGGCACTGGAGGAAAAGGCCAAGGAAGCCCTTCGCCAGATTGAGGAGAAAGCCTATATCACGGAGCTCTCCCAACAAGGGGTGAAGGAGGTTTGGAAATACGGCATTGCCTTCCATGGCAAGAAGGTATGGCTGGAGCAGGGGCAGCCACGCCCGTTTCATAAATCCTACAACGTAATTTGAATTATTTGACAAATAAACTGTTGATGTGCTACCCTTCATTGACAAGTTCCTCCGACTAATTTATAATTGAACTACAAATTAGTCGGAGGAGCTGCAATGAGATACATCCAGAGACATATGGAATCCTATATACTGAGTGCAGGACAGACGGTCAAGGCATTGCTGGTGACAGGTGCGCGTCAGGTGGGAAAATCCACGCTCCTGCAGCATGTTTTTTCGGGGCGTCCGTACATCACTTTTGACGACCCGCTCCTGCTGGAGCAGGCAAAAAGCGAGCCGGGGCTCTTTTTCCGCAATCATCCCTATCCGATTACCTTGGACGAAGTGCAGTATATCCAAGACCTTTTCCCATACATCAAGATGGAATGCGATGCCTCGGAGGAAAAAGGCCTTTTTTCCTTGACCGGCTCGCAATCCTTTCACTTGATGAAGCATGTATCCGAGTCGTTG
>JAFSWY010000398.1 GCA_017444295.1 Selenomonadaceae bacterium
CCTGCAGCCAGACCGGCTACAACAGATGATTACTGGGTCAAGTTCCGTTATAGAGATTACGAAGTTCGCGGATACGGGTACCAGAAATTCAAGGGATGGACACATGTATGCCCGCCGATGGTGTTTCTGGGGTCTCCCATCAACATAGAGGGCGCCAGCTTCATGGAAGGGGGAAATGCAAAGAATGCGATGACGATACATGTGTACTCTGAGATGGGGACGCGCAGGGCAGACAGATACGTAATCATTGATGCAGCCGGCCGCATACGGGTAGATAGGAAACCGCCATGAAGATATTGAAAGATGACAAGGGATTTTTCCTGCTGGAAGCCCTGCTGCTGTGCCTGGTGCTCGTGGCACTTTCCGGGGTTTTTTCGGCATATCGTTTATCGGAGCAGATGCATGCCGATAATAAGGCTCATATTGCGGCGGTATTTCTTGCCCAGGAACAGATGGCATATGTCGCGGAAAAGGGCAGTGAAGGAAAACTCAGCACGGGAAGACTGTCGTGGCTGGGACCGGAGGAGGCACTGTCCCTTAATCGAAAGAACTATGAGGTATATGCGGACGTTGCCGCACTGGATGCCGGAACGGGAATTCTCCGTGTGCAGGTTACGGCAGTATGGGAGCAGTCAGGAAAAGCCAGAAAGGTCAGCTTCGAGAGACTGGTCAGGAATGTTGTGGCAGTTCCATAGGTCCATAGTAAGTTCCATAGGTCCATAGTAGAGGATGGAAATGATGAATGAGAGAGGCGCTATTTTGCTGGAAACCCTGATATCCCTCCCGGTCATCGTGTTCCTGATCTCCGCTCTCGGAGGATGTATCCTGTGGTCCTTCAAGACCATCAGCTGGCAGAAGGATGACTGGGAATTGCAACAGGAACTGCATTATGTGATGGAACGGCTTGTAGAGGATGCGAATCGGGCGGAATATGCAAAAATCACCCATCTTGCGGAAGGGGATTCCGTATGCCTTTATTATCGGCAGAACATGACCCGTGCGGCATTGGAGAAAAGGGAGCCGGACATGTCCATTACCTATGCAAAAAAGGATTCCGAGAAATACGGAGAAGGCAGGATGATCGTGGATAACCCCTCCATGCCGATGACCGGGGACAGCATCTTTGGCCGGGTAAATATTACCAGGTTTCGCTGTGATATGGTATCCCCGCATATCATGCAGGTGCAGCTGACGGGAAAGAGTTTCCTGACAAAGCATGAGTATACTCTGGAAACAGCAGTCTTCATGAGGGGGCAGGAATGAGATGGGAAAGATCATGCGGGAGGAGGAAGGCTTCTTTTCGTTTTTTGCCATGTGCCTTCTTTTTGCATCCGTTCTCATGGCAGCCGGGCTCTTGTACATTGCCAGGCGAGGCGGGGAGGATGTTCACCACTATGAGCAGGAAGTGCAGCTCCGCTTCGATGCGGAAGGCTTTTTGGACAAGGCTGCATCTGACATAGAATCAGGCAAGATGGACGTGGAAGGAAAAATTCGTGGAACGAAAGAAACCGTAATGGACACGGAGGTGAACGAACGGGGAATCCATCTCAAGGTTCTGGCAAAACGGGAGGATACAGGGATCATGCTCATGTCTGTCGCCGAGAAACCAAGCGACAACACGGCGCTTTTCAAGACAGCCCAAGGGCTTATGGAGCAGAAGGAAGAAGGGTATGTATGGAAATGCTGGATGCATTGAAACGGACC
>JAFSWY010000399.1 GCA_017444295.1 Selenomonadaceae bacterium
AGCATGCTTCCCGAGGTCAAGCCCTCTTCCTGCGTCTATGGTGAGACAGTTCCCTCGATCCTCGGTGCTGCGATTCCCGTTTCCGGTGCGGCGGGCGACCAGCAGGCGGCTCTCTTTGGACAGAACTGCTTCGAGCCTGGCATGGCGAAGAACACTTACGGCACCGGCTGCTTCATGCTCATGAACACGGGCACGGACATCCATGAGTCCAAGAACGGCCTGGTCACGACCATTGCCTGGGGCCTGGACGGCAAGGTGGAGTACGCTCTCGAAGGTTCCATCTTCGTTGCTGGTTCCGCCATCCAGTGGCTGCGCGACGGCGTTCGCCTCGTGGATTCCGCCCCGGATTCCGAGTGGGTGGCAAAGAAGGTCAAGGACACGGACGGTGTCTATGTGGTTCCCGCCTTCGTCGGCCTTGGTGCCCCCTATTGGGACCAGAATGCCCGGGGCACGATCATCGGCATCACCCGCGGCACGACGAAGGCCCATATCGTAAGGGCTACGCTGGACACCCTTGCATACCAGACCCGCGATGTCCTGGATGCCATGGAGGCAGATTCCGGCAACAAGCTGACGGAGCTCAAGGTGGATGGCGGCGCTGTTGCCAACAACCTCCTCATGCAGTTCCAGGCTGACCTTCTCGGTGTTCCCGTGGATCGTCCGCAGATCACGGAGACCACGGCTCTCGGCGCGGCATATCTTGCAGGCCTTGCCGTTGGCGTATGGAGCAGCAAGCAGGAACTCACCAGCAGCTGGAAGCTCGATACCCGCTTCGAGCCGGGCATGGACAAGGCAGAGGCAGACCGTCTCTACAAGGGCTGGAGGAAGGCTGTGAAGCACTCCATGCATTGGCTGGATGAAGAGTAATTTCTTCCGGCTTGCCTGAAAGAGCGGTTTGTGGTATGATATGCAGGTTGGGCTTGGCAGCTTGCTCCTGCCCGGCCCGCATATCCGCATTAATACTTTTATTTTTCAAGAAAGAAGGATGAAAAATGGTAACAGGTTCGGAAAATTTGATTGGCGAGTTTATGGGAACAATGGTGCTGGTTGTCTTCGGATGCGGCGTCTGCGCGAACTTGACACTCACGAAGTCCAAGGGTGTCGGCGGTGGATGGGTCTGCATAGCCCTCGGGTGGGGATTTGCGGTTACCTTCGGCGTATTCACGGCAACGACCCTCGGTGCTCCCCAGGGCGACTTGAACCCTGCGGTTACCTTGGCAAAGACCTTGGCGGGTGTCTACACCTTTGGACAGTTCATCACGACCTCCATCGTGCAGATTCTTGGCGGCATTCTCGGCGCAGCCATTGTGTGGCTCTGCTACCTGCCCCATTGGTCTGAGACCCCGGATCCTGCGGCGAAGCTGGGCATCTTCTCCACGGCTCCTGCGATCCGCAATGCGGCAGCCAACTTCCTCACAGAGGTGATTGCTACTTTCTTCCTGATGTTCATCATCTGGATGACCTTCTCGAAGGCGTTCACCGGCATGGCTCCCGGCTACGGCCCGTACATCGTCGGCATCCTCATCGTTGCCCTCGGCCTTTCCCTTGGCGGCCCCACGGGTTACGCCATGAACCCCGCCCGTGACCTCGGCCCCCGCATTGCCCATGCAATCCTCCCGATTGCCGGCAAGGGCGGTTCCGATTGGGGTTATTCCTGGGTTCCTGTGTTTGCCCCGCTCTGCGGCGCACTGCTCGCCTATCTCGTGGCAAGCAGCCTTGGCGCACTCTGATTCTTGGAAATCGTTGTCAGGCACCTGCAATAGGATTGCAGGTGCTTTTGCTTTCTATGAAAAACCATCGGTACCCAAACGGTTGACGTTAGGAATGGATTTTGCTATACTCTTGGACGGGAAAAATACATTTGTTCAATCTATTGGGGAGATGGTTTATTATGATTTTGGAACGGTTGGAGGGGTTGCCCGTCGGCTCGTTTCAATACAAGTTGCTTCTTGTCACGGGGCTTGGGTGGCTTTTTGATTCCATGGATACCGGACTCATCGCTTTCGTGCTTCCCATCCTGGCAAAGGAGTGGCAGCTCTCGCCCGCACAGATGGGCTGGATTGGAAGCATTGGGCTCATCGGCATGGCGCTTGGTGCGATTCTTGCGGGAACCTTGGCAGACCGCATTGGGCGCAAGCGGGTATTCGCCATCACCGTGCTGCTCTATAGCCTGTCCACAGGGATGTGTGCCCTGGCCTGGAGCTATGAATCCTTGATGGTGTTCCGCTTTCTCGTCGGTTTTGGCCTTGGCGGCGAGCTTCCTGTCGCAGCCACCCTCATGAGCGAATATGCACCTGCCCATCTGCGGGGACGCTTCATTGTGCTTTTGGAAAGCTTCTGGGGAGTTGGCTGGCTGGTGGCTGCCTGCATTGCCTATCTTTTGATCCCGGCCTTTGGCTGGAAGGCTGCTTTTGCCATCGGGACGCTTCCCGCGCTCTATGTTTTCCTGATACGCCTTCATATGCCGGAGTCCATTCGCTATCTCATTTCCAGGAATCGCATCCAGGAAGCAAAGGATATCATCCTGGACTTGGAGAAAAAGCTTCATGTGGAAAGCCGTCCTTTTGCGGAGAGGCTCAGTCCCATGGAAATGAAGCAGGATTCCGGGAAGAAAATGAATTTTTCTGTCCTGTGGAACCGGGAATACCGCACACGCACAATCATGCTCTGGCTGGCATGGTTCGGCATTGTCTACAGCTATTACGGCATCTTCATGTGGCTCCCTTCCCTGGTCTATGCCCAGGGCTTTGCCGTGGTCAAGACCTTTGAGTATGTGCTCATTATGACCTTGGCCCAGCTTCCCGGCTATTATGCCGCTGCCTGGCTTGTGGATATCATCGGGCGCAGGTACACGCTTTCCCTTTTCCTGCTCCTTTCCGGTGTTTGCAGCTTTTTCTTTGGGAATGCTGCCGATACGACGGCTTTGCTTCTCTGGGGCTCGGCCATGTCCTTTTTCAATCTCGGTGCATGGGGTGTCATCTACACCTATACGCCGGAACAATATCCCACTGCCATCCGGGCGCTGGGAAGCGGTTGGGCCGCAGGCTTCGGCCGCATTGGCGGGATGCTTGCTCCCATGCTGGTGGGCATCATGATTGCGCAGAATTTCGGCATGAACCTGGTGTTCCTGATGTTTGCCTCTGTCTTTGTTCTGGTCTCTGCTGTCATTCTTTTCCTTGGAAGGGAAAGCAAGCAAAAGACACTGGAGGAACTGGAGGAAATCCATATCCGTCCGGAAATGGGCTGAAAGGTTTGGGGCGTTCCATTACGGAACGCCTTTTCTGTTTTGAATGTCCATGCATTGATGCAGGAATTTCGAAAAAAGGAACGAATTAATAATTAATAACAGAAAAGGTGGCATAGGGGGAGATTCCTGGTTGAAGTTTGGCGAGTTCATGGCTTCCTTGCGGAAGGGCAGCCTGCAGCATATCTACCTTCTCGGCGGCGAGGAGAATTATTACATCGAAAAGGCGAAAGAGCGCATCCTGGAGGCTCTTTTTCCCGATGGGCAGGGAATGCAGGACTCCCTGCAGGGCATAGATGGTGACGTGGATCCGGACACTCTTGCAGGGCTCATAGAGACCGCCCCATTCTTTTCCGAAAAGAATGTTCTCCTGCTGAAGAATACGTCGCTGTTCCGGGAGAAAAAGACAGGGGCAGAGGAAAAGGGAAAGGCAAAAAAGCCGGTGGACAAGAAGATGGAACGCCTTCTGCTTCTCCTTTCCGATATGCCGGAGTACAGCTATGTCATCTTCATGACGGGAGAGAAAGCGGACAAGCGGCGCAAGCTTTACAAAGCCGTGGAAAAATACGGTGCCGTGCTGGAGGCAGAGGCTGTCCGCCCATGGAATATCAATGACTGGCTCCAGGGGAAGCTGCAGGCAATGAACAAGGAGCTCGACAGGGATGCCTATGTTTATTTTGCCAGTGCTGTGAGCATGATGCAGCAGATTTCCCTTTCCTATCTGGACAAGGAGTTCGACAAACTGGCACTCTTCACGGAGGACCGGCTGATCTCAAAGGATGCTTTGCTGAAGGTATTTGCCGGCGTTCCGGAGGTTTCCGTCTTTGCCCTCATGGATGCCGTCAGCGCGAGGGATGCGAGGAAGTCGCTCATGCTGCTTCGGCGGCAGATGAGGGATGGCGCGTATCTTCCGCTCATACTCAACCTTCTCGCCCGCCATGTGCGCCAGCTTTGGCAGGCGAAAGACCTGCAGGCCCAGGGATATCGCGGCAAGGCATTGGCAAAGCCCCTGGAACTCAATCCCGTCATTGCGGAACGCCTGGGGAAGGCGGCGGAAGGGTTTGAGGTGCCGGTGCTCAAAAGGGCAATGCTGGATCTTGCCGATGCGGATTATTTCCTCAAGACCGGGCAGGCAGGAGGGGAGACACTGGAGAATGTTTTGATTCATTTGTGCCGATGATACATTTCGGAAGAGTCTTGTATATTTTGCGTAAGGGGATGTTTTTTTTGAAGGTTTTAGTTGCGGGTGGCGCGGGATTTATCGGCTCTCACCTCGTACGCGCTTTGCAGGAGGAAGGCCATACGCCTGTTGTCCTCGATAATCTTAGCACGGGATTGCGGGAACATGTGCCCGGGGATATCGAATTCCTGGAGATGGATGTCTGTGATGAGTCCTTGCTCCAGAAGATCCAGGGGAAACGATTGGATGCCATTGTCCATCTGGCGGGACAGACGATGGTGGATGCCTCTGTGCAGGATCCCAAGAACGACGCACAAGAGAACATCATCGGAACGATAAACCTTTTGGAGGCTGCGCGGCAATGCGATATAGAGAGGGTTGTGTTCTCTTCTACGGCAGCCGGTTACGGCAATGTCTCGGCAGAGGATCTTCCCGTATTGGAGAGCAAGCCGCTGGCGCCGATGTCCTTCTATGGGCTGTCCAAGGTGACGGCGGAGCATTACCTGGAAGTCTACCGTCAGATTTTCGGCATGGGTTATGTTGTCCTGCGCTTTGCCAATGTTTACGGGGAACGCCAGGGAGATGGCGGCGAGGGCGGCGTCATCAGCATTTTTGCGAAGCGGATCGTCCAGGGCGAGGATATTACGATCTTTGGCGATGGCGAGCAGACACGGGACTTTGTCTATGCGGGGGATATCGCCAATGGGATCTGTGCCGCCCTTCGGACAAAGAATGTGAATACGGCGTACAATCTCAGCACACAGACGGAGACGAGCCTTCGGGAACTGGTGAGCCTTTTGAGCAAAGTGGCGGGCAGGGATATCATTCCCCTTTATGGCCCGGAGCGTCCCGGTGACATCCGCCGATCCATGCTGGCGAACGGCAAGGCGGCGCGGGGGCTGGGCTGGAAGCCGAACATGCCCTTGCTGGAAGGATTGAGGCGCACCGTGGACTATTTTGCGAAGTGATTGTGCGGGAGGATTTGTATGCGCCTTCGTGGCAATCTTTTTCTGATGATGGCGGCCTTTCTCTGGGGAACGACCTTCGTTGCCCAGATGACGGGCATGGACAATCTTGGCCCCTTCACCTATGCTGCATCGAGGTATTTTCTTGGTTTTTGTTCCTTGTTGTTGATCTGGTGGCTTTATCGGGAGCCCCGCCAAATCGCGAAGCAGGCGGGAACCTATGAGCCCGGCTGGAAGGCCGGCATGGGAGCCGGCTGCATCATGTTTGTGGCCACATCCTTTCAGCAGGTGGCGATGCTTTATACCACAGCGGGCAAGACGGCGTTCATCACCTGCCTTTACATTATCCTTGTGCCGCTTTTTTCCGTGCTGCTGGGGAGACGCATTCGTCCGGAAAATTGGGCGGGTGCGCTGCTTGCCATCACGGGGCTCTATTTTTTGTCGATCCGCGGGGAATTGTCCCTGGGGCTTGGCGACAGCCTTGTGCTCATCAGTGCCTTCTTCTGGACGGCCCATATCCTCTTCATCGATCGTTTTGCGGGATGCGTGGATGTCATGGAGCTCTCGGCGGCCCAGGTGGGGGTCTGTACACTGGCCAGTCTTTTCGCGGCTCTGGCCTTTGAGAGCATCCGGTGGGAGGACATCCAGTCGGCAGGTTTTGCCATCTTTTACGGAGGGGTCATGTCGGCGGGGGTGGCCTTTACGCTGCAGATCATCGGGCAAAAGTATGCAGAGCCTTCCCATGCGGCAATCATCATGAGCTTTGAGGCGATCTTCGGTGCCTTGGCAAGCTGGCTCATCCTTGGCGAGGTCATGACCGGCATGGAGATCTTCGGCTGCGTCCTCATGGCAGCGGGCATGCTGGCAACGCAGATGGGAGGCATTCTGAGGAGAAAGAGAAGGGCGGTTCCATGAGAAATTTTTGTTGATATTTTTCGGAAATGCTTGTATAATTCTGATTGTGTCAAGGACTATAAAATATTAGGAAGTGTTTTTTTGTGAAGCTTGACAGCCTGAAGATTATTCTTGCATGCTTGGCAGTCGTTCTTTTCCATTGAGCCGGAAGGCTTTCCTGGAGGAACAGAGTGGCGAGGTCATTTGGGCCTCGCTTTTTTTACTACGAAATTTTAGCGAGCACAAGCCGAAGGCGCAGTGGGAACTCTAGATTTCGTGTAAGGGCGTAATGCGAAACACCGTTTCGCATGGAGCTCGTTGGTGCCGGGAAGGGTTTCATGGAAAAATCATGAATATAATATAGATTATAAAGGATAATGGGTTGTATGAGCGCAAAATGCGATATCATGAGTGAGAGGGGCCTGGTTTCTATGGCGGCGGAGGATATAGCAATTCGAAGGGCAATCGTCACGATCAAGGTGTTTGGCGTGGGTGGCGGCGGCAACAGCGTCCTTTTGCGCATGGCGAAAAGTGATTTTCTCGATATTGATCTGGTGGCTGTGAACACGGATGAGAAACAGCTGGCCATCATGGAGGCTGCCGGTATCAAGACCTTGCAGATCGGCGAGGCCATCACGAAGGGACGCGGCACCGGAGGCAAGATGGAAGAGGGCGAGCAGGCCGCCAAGGCGGACGAGGGAAAAATCAAGGACATGATGCAGGGCGCAGACCTCATCTTTGTCACGGCAGGCATGGGCGGCGGCGCCGGTACGGGAGCTGCGCCGGTTGTGGCGCGCATTGCGAAGGAATTGGGGATTCTGGTCATCGGTGTGGTCACGATGCCATTCACCTTTGAGGGCGCACGGAAAAAGAAGATTGCCGGGGCAGGGATTGTCAAGATGCAGTCCCATATGGATGCCTTGATTGCCGTTCAGAACGACAATCTGATGAAGTTGCCCGAGAACCGGTCCATGTCCCTTGTCAATGCCTTCGAGGCGGCGGATGAGGTGCTGAAGCAGGCCATCCGCTGTGTGGCGGAGCTGATTCTCACCACAGGGGTGGTCAATGTGGACTTTGCGGATGTCACCACCATCTTCCGCCAGAGCGAGAGCAGCGATGCCCTTCTGGGCATCGGACAGAGTCGCCGCAGCGCCGTGGATGCGGTGAAGCAGGCGGTGGAGAGCCCGCTCATCGACAAGTCCCTTAAGGGGGCGCGGGGCATTATCCTCAACATCACGGCCAACGAGGAGTTGAGCCTCTGCGATGTGGACGAGGCCACGAAATACATTTTCGACAATACGGACCCCGAGGTGAACATCATCTTCGGCGTGGTCATCAACAATGATATGAAGGATGTCATTCAGGCGACCATCATCGCCACGGATTTTGCGGGCAGCATGGCGCTGAAGGCACCCAAGGCTGAGGTGCCAAAGAGCCAGGTGGCGGTGCAGAAGGGCTTCAATCTGGATACCCCCGATTTCATGAATCGTCCCCAGGCCAGGCCCAAGGGCAGTGCTTTTGCCATTCCGGCATTCAAGATCACGGATATGGCTCCGAAGGAGAAATAAGGCGTGGACTTCATGGCGGATTATCCGGACAAGTTTGCCCGCACGAAGCTTCTCCTGGGGGAAGCCGGCATGAGGAAGCTGGCCAAAAGCACGGTGGCGGTGTTCGGCATCGGCGGTGTGGGCTCTTTTGTTGTGGAGGGGCTTGCACGGGCAGGCATAGGGCATTTGGTACTCATTGACAAGGATGATATCTGTGCCTCGAATATCAATCGCCAGTTGCATGCCACAACGAAAACGGTGGGGCAGAAGAAAACCGAAGTCATGAAGGCACGCGTCCTGGACATCCATCCGAAGGCGGTGGTGGATACCGTGGATGCCTTTTATTCGGCAGAGGATGCGGATGCTTTTTTTACCCGGCACTATGATTATGTGGTGGATGCCATTGATACCGTGGCGGGAAAGATCAGCCTTGTGCTGGAGTGCAAGAGACGGCGGATTCCCATCATATGCAGCATGGGGGCCGGAAACAAGCTGAACCCTGCCATGTTTGAGGTGGCGGATATCTACAAGACCAGTGTGGATCCCCTTGCGCGTATCATGAGGAAAAAGCTCAGGGAATACGGAGTGCGGGATCTGAAAGTGGTGTACTCGAAGGAGGTTCCTTTGCCGATCGTGCCGGAAGATTGCTCTGGTGGCGGGCGGATCGTAGGAAGCATCTCCTTTGTCCCGCCTGTGGCAGGCTTTATTCTTGCTGGCGAGGTGGTCAGGGCGCTTCTTGCGGGAGAGGCGTCTTTGTGAGCGGGTCATTCAGAAATATGTTGTGGGATGGTTGACGCGCCTTTGTGTACGTGCTAGAATAAAAAAATTTAGGACTCGCCAAACCCTTGCGGAACGTGCTATAATGAAAGAGAAGAAAGCGTTTCGGGCAGGGGGTGAGGGCGTGCTGAATGTTGGAGATACGGTGGTCTACCCGATGCATGGTGCCGGGAAGATTGCCGGAATTGAACATTGTGAGGTCTTGGGAGAGGACAAGGCCTATTACGTGCTCAGGCTTCCCATGGGGAGCCTGAAAGTTATGATTCCGGTGGACAATGCGGAGAGCATTGGCCTTCGAGGAGTCATAACGGAGGACAAGGTCAAGGATGTTCTGGCGGTGCTGCAGGACAAGCCGGAACGCATGACGGGAAGCTGGAACAAGCGTTTTCAGGCGAATCTTGAGCGCATGAAGACGGGGAATCTTTGCGATGTCGCGGCTGTGGCACGCAATCTCATCCGCCAGGACAAGCAGCGGCGCATTTCCAGTGGTGAGAAGCGCCTCATGGATCTGGCAAAACAGATTCTCGTGAGCGAGCTCATCTATGCCTGCGACAAGTCGTTGGATGAAGTGGAGAACTGGCTCGAGGAGCTCATGTCCTCCCCTCCGAAAAATCATTGATCCCTGGAAAATTCAAACAGGTTTGATGATGCAATCTGTTTGAATTTCTTTTTTTGATGTTTGCAAGGAAAGGAGGTGAGAGAGATGCTTGACAAGATTTTGCGCATGATCATCACATTGCTGCTGGCTCTTGCCGGCGGAGCCCTTCTGCATCTTGCCAGTCCGGCGCTGACGCTTTTCATCAGCACGGAAATACTGAAGATGGACATGGGGTTTTTCAAGCTCACGCTGGCGAGTATGCTGTGTATCCTTGTGGGGGCACTTCTCGGCGGATTTATAGGTTTCATTCTTTCATCGTTCCTGATTCAGCAGCTGAAGCGATTCAATGTATGGGTGGAAACGCAGTTCAACAAGATGCCGATCCATGATGTCATTGCCGGTGCCTGCGGCCTGGCAATCGGTCTCATCATTGCGAATCTCCTGAGTTATTCCTTTGCGAAGATTCCTGTGGTAGGGGACTACATTCCCGTGGTGTTCAGCATTGTCCTCGGTTATCTTGGCATACACATTACCATCAAGAAACGCAAGGATATTGCAGGGCTTTTCGATGGCATTCCGAAGACCTTGAAAGAGGCAGTGAGGGCCAGGGACAAGGATAAGGACAAGGTCGCGAAACAGGCAGCGCCGGCGGAGAACAAGCATTACAAGTTGCTGGATACCAGCGTGATCATTGACGGCCGCATTGCCGATATCTGCGAGACGGGGTTCCTGGAAGGCACGCTGCTGATACCTGTCTTTGTGCTGGAAGAGCTTCAGCATATCGCGGATTCTGCGGATGCCCTGAAACGCGTCCGGGGACGGCGCGGACTGGACATCCTCCAGAAGATCCGCACGGAGTCCAACAAGCTCAAGGTGGAGATCACGAATGTGGACTTCGATGATGTGAACGAGGTGGACTCCAAGCTCGTGCGCCTGGGACAGCAGGTCGGCGGAAAGATCATCACCAATGATTTCAACCTGAACAAGGTGGCGCAGCTTCGCGGTGTGGAAGTGCTCAACATCAACGAGCTGTCCAATGCGGTGAAGACGGTGGTCATTCCCGGCGAAAGCATGCAGGTCACGGTGGTGAAGGACGGCAAGGAGCCCGGCCAGGGCGTTGCCTATCTGGACGACGGCACCATGATTGTCGTGGAGAACGGCCGCCGCCACATCAACAATACCATTGACGTGGAGGTTACCTCTGCATTGCAGACAGCAGCGGGGCGCATGATTTTCGCGAAACCCCGGGCATGAAAAGACAGTCCCCGATAAGACTTTTGCCTATCGGGGACTGTTTTATTCGTTCCGGAAATGGAATGGGTTGTTAGGCATTACAATGATGCTATAATCTACAAATCCAGTATGAACAGGTGGTGCTTTGAAAATGAAACTAAGTAAATTGATTTTTGCATTTCAATTGGTGACAGCAACACTGTTTCTCCAAACAAGCGACACTGCTGCCATGACATTTCTACAACTCGAAAAGGTAGGTGAGATAGGATTTCCCGTTCAAGCTCCCTACCATGGCCTGATCGTTCGTGGGGAAACTACAAATTCTGGAAAACCCTACATGGAACCTCAAAGGGATTTGGAGCAAAAATCTATCAAGGAACCTATCAAGACATATGTGAAAGGCACCGCGATCTTCGGCGACGGTATTGGTGCGCTATACTGCAAATACGATTTCCACTCCCAAAATCCAAGCCAATCCATTTGTTTTGGGGGGCAGAATGATTATGTTGTATCCCTCGACAGCACTTACAAAGAATTATACAGGCTCAAAAATGATTCCCAGCTGATGATGTATGCGATTTATCATGATTACTGCGTGACAGACTTGCGCATACTTGGCATGCAGAAAAGTGGCAAATGGGTTTCATATATCGACAGTAAACGTATCAGTGATATCTATTTTGGTGGAAAAGATTCTTACAAAGAAGACGGTGGCGTGATGTATGATCGGCCAATCTGCCAGGGTGATACGATAGTTGTAACTTATTACCGCTGGCATTGGGAAGGAGATTCAGCAAAAGAAGGCGAATTCCGATTCAAATGGGATGATAAGGCTCAGTGGTTTGGAATAGAGCAGGTTGTATATTAGTTTAATACATGCCCCAATATAGCCAGAACGATTTTCTACAGACATTTTTCAATAGGAACAGACTGCAAAAAGGGGGGATGAACCATGGGCTACTGCGCTTGGGCCGGGATGAACGAGGCCAACAGAATATATCACGATACGGAATGGGGCATCCCGGTGCATGATGACCGCCATATGTTCGAGCATCTGACGCTGGAATGCCTGCAGTGCGGCCTGAGCTGGGACTTGATGCTGAAGAAGCGAGAGATTTTCCGCCAGTGCTTTGACAACTTTGACTATGACAGGATTGCCGCTTATGACGATAGGGATGTGGAGCGCATCCTGGACACGGAAGGAATGATTCGCTCCCCGCGAAAGGTACAGGCCATCATCAGCAATGCAAGGTGCTACCAGAAGGTTCGCGAAGAGTACGGCAGTTTCTGCGCTTACATCTGGGGATTCACCGGCAACAAAACGATTCTGTACCAAGGGCACGATGTCGGAGCAGTCCCGGTCAGCAACGGTCTCTCTGACCGGATCAGCAAGGATCTGAAAAAGCGTGGCTTCAAGTATGTAGGCGCAGTCACGATTTACTCCCACCTCCAGGCATGCGGAATCAT
>JAFSWY010000400.1 GCA_017444295.1 Selenomonadaceae bacterium
ATGGTCGGGACGACAGGATTTGAACCTGCGGCCCCCTCGTCCCAAGCGAGGTGCGCTACCAAACTGCGCTACGTCCCGGACACCGCTACAGTATACTACTTTTGGGCATTGCAGTCAAGCGTTTTCAATGGGTCCTCCACGTTCGTTTCATAAACGAACGTGTTCGTGATTAAATAATGCTTGCATTTGAATGGTTGGTGTGGTATAATGACAGCTGTTGGTTATGGCTGTGTTTGTTATGGGTAACGGTAGAGTGTATATTTTTATGGAGTGGTACTCAAGAGGCTGAAGAGGACGGTTTGCTAAATCGTTAGAGTCGCAAGGCTGCGAGGGTTCGAATCCCTCCCACTCCGCCATTTTGCAAGGGTTCCGGGCATCGGGGATTTTCGATGTCCGGTTATTTTTTGCCGTTTGGACATTCCTTCTGGTATGATGTCATTTCCGTGAAAGTGGCATGGCTGTGATAGAATATGTTTACATAAGGGGCGATAGAATGGGAAAATGTTTGTTTGTCACGGGAACAGGGACAGATGTGGGCAAAACCTATGTGACGGGCCTTATCGTAAAGAGGTTCTGTGATGCGGGGGTATCTGCGGGTTATTACAAAGCTGCAATTTCCGGTGCGGGCACGGATGAAGCAGGCCGCCTTTTGCCGGGTGATGCTGCGTATGTTGCTTCGGTTGCCGGACTGCATGCGTCGATGGAAGAGCTGGTTTCCTTCGTGTATCCGGATGCGGTGTCGCCTCATCTGGCAGCAAAGCTGAATCATGTTCCGCTGGATAGGGAAAAGGTGCAGTGGGATTTTTCCAAAGCAAGGGACAGCCACGAATATCTGACCGTGGAAGGAAGCGGCGGCATTGTCTGTCCGTTGCGATGGGACGAGACGGAACATATCGGGCTGGATGACCTGGTACAGTGGATGGGGATTCCTGTTTTAGTGGTCGCTGACTCCGGGCTTGGTACAATCAATGCCACCGTCCTGACGGTGGAGCATTTGCGTCATCGGCATATACCGATACGGGGCATCATATTCAACCGATTCCATGAGGGGGACGTCATGGAGCAGGACAATCTCTTTATGGTGGAGGAGATGACGGGCGTTCCCGTGGTGGCAACCGTGCGCGAAGGCGCCCGGACATTAGATATGGAAATAGAAAAACTGTCGGCGCTCTATGGCTGAGATACGCTGCGGCCGAGAGCATAAAACAACGGACGGCTGCGTTCCTGAGGAACTGCAGTCGTCCGTTTTGCATTGATATGGGAGCTGTGATCAGTCTTTCGAGTAATCGTTCAGCTTTTTGTTCGGATAGAATTTGGTGCCTTTGATGCTTGCTTCAAGGGCAACGCCTTTGGTGGTGAGCTGGTATACCCAAAGCCCACGGGATACGAAAGATGCGCCGGCCACTCCGCCGCCTGCGTAGCCGTCAGTTGCGGCAGCACCTGCCTCGGTGCCGCCTTTCCAACCCTTTCCGCTGGTGAAGGCATCCCATGCGCCCTCGTCCTCCATGACGAAGATAAGGGCGTATTCCTTCACGCCAAGGCCGAGGCCTGCGGACTGCTCTTCCATCTTCATGAAGACTTCCTTGCCTGTCCGGTTGTTGACGGCAATCCCTCGCCCATGCGCGCTGCCGAAGATGCCGACCTTGATGCCCGTATTGTGGAGCACCGCGTATCCGTAACTGTTCTCCACTGCGCTTTGCGCCTCCGGATTCTCCTGATAGAGCTTCTGAAGGATGGAAGCGTTTTTCTCCCGTAATTCCTGCCGTTCCTGCTCTCGCGATGCGGCTTCGGCGGTGAGCGCCGTGCCGATCAACAGTATGGATGCCAGAAGTAATGCCATGATGCGTCGATACGCATGTTTCATAAATGTTCCTCCTCTCGGGCAGGGAGCTGTCCGTCATATGTATTCCGGACGGTTCCGCAAAGAAATTCTTACTGCACTTAAAATATACGACACGAATCGAAAGAATCCTGCTTGGGAAATGGGTAAAAAATCGTTATTTGCGCATAGTTCCTTACTTCGAGGAAGTTCCGGCAAGCGTTGCCGTGATATCGGATTCAAACATGCGGTTCCAAGGAAAGCTGATGGAGATGGAAGCTATGGACTGATGGGGTGGGAGGCGTAGATTTTTTTGCGCAAAATCATAGAGCAGGGAAGTTCCCAGAGCCACCGTGCCCGCATATTTTTGATCCAGTCCGCCGTAGCCGCCTTCGCCGGGGATTTCATACAAGCGGTTCGCCAATGCTGCCCGGACATTGGACTGATAGATCCAGTCGTCGAAATAGCGCCGGAGCAGGAGAGCTTGGACGGCATCCCGGTTCATCCAGTGGGCGAGGGCTCCCGTTCCGAGAAGGAAGCCTGTGGTATTGGTTGCTGTGTTCCATCCGCCATAGGCCCGGATACGGAACTGCAGATCTTCCCTGCGCAGTTGTTCCATGAGGGCATTGTCTCCGCCGTTGTTGTAGTAAATATCGGCAATGCCGACGGGATAGCCTTTTTGGAGGGCATCCTTGACCATTTTGAGGAAGGCTGTCGTTCCGTCATGCGGTCGGGGAATATTGGTCGGATCGGAGTTCTCTCGTGTCTTTCCGTCCGGGCTGGTGTTCACAAGCATCACGAAATCTGCATGGGATGGCTCCCGTACCCGCAGCCCTCCGATGGCATGGATCGCGTCATCCACCGCATGGCCGATTTCCTCATTGACATAGGGTGACACGGTCTTTGGGCCTTTTCCGGCATTGTATTGGACGAACAGGAACGGGATGTCCATCTGGTCATCCTGGACAGCGCGGCAGAGCATCATGAGGCCCAGCTCATCCGCGCCGGAGGTCACCAGAAAACGGGTAGCCCCCAGATCGCTTCCGTGC